>CAZFOR010000001.1:0-18881 GCA_964520895.1 uncultured Eubacteriales bacterium
TATTTTTAATATTTTTGCGTATGAAAAAGCTAGAGTTATACTATCTCTAGTACCCGCCCCCCATGGCATTTTTGCTATTTGATTATTATTACATGAGTTTGCTTTTGCTTTTTTCATTTTTTGCTCCTTATTTTGTTTTTATATCTTTATATTATTATATTTATCTTTTTTTGTCAATATTTTTTTGTTATTCTATTTTCTATGATTAATTTATGATAATGTCTTAATGAATAATTTTTATAAGAATATATTAAACTTTTTTGTTATAATATAAATCTTTGTACTATTAATAATATTATTACACCTGGTATACCTGTTATACCTACAAATATAGTAGTAAATAGATTTAGTCCAATATGTAGTCCAATTGCACCACCAAAATAGTTAACTAAAAATATTATTATTCCACCTAATATTGAATTAATAACAAGTTTAATAATTATTTTAAATGGTATTGAAACTAATTTTAAAACTAAAAATAATACTACAACTGTAATAATATATGGTAACAATGCTGTCATAACTTATCCCTCCTTTTATTATAAGTATATTAGGATAAGTTATAATTTATTTATGAATTTTGATTTACCATATTACTACCTTTTAATTGTTTTAAAAGATTATCAAATTTAGACTGATATGCTTTAATTTGATAAATGTAGTAATCTATTGCTTCATTAGAAGTAGCAAATTGATAATTCTTTTGTGCTATTTCTAACTCATCTTGTACAATTTTAAAATTCTCCATTAAATTATTATTATCATTAATATACTCATTTTCAAGCATAAAATATCACCTCTAATTAATATTATAGTCAGATAATTCCATTTTATGCTTATTTTTCTATATTTAATTATTTATTTTTTTCAACTGAAAATCCAAATTTACCTAAATTTTCTCCAAGCTCATAATACTGTCCATGTGAATATGCAACTAGATTACATTTTTCTAAATCAAATTTTCCATTTTCGTCTAAATACTTTTCATCAACATTAACTGCTACAATTTCAGCCATAAACATATCATGTGAACCTAATTCAATTATTTCTTTTACTTTGCATTCAATATTTACCGGTGATTCATCAATTAAGGGTGTATTTAGCGTCTCAGATAACTTCGGTGTCAAATGTAGTGTAGTAAATTTATTTTCGTTTTTTCCTGACCTTACGCCACAATAATCAAGTGCCCTAACTAAATCTTTTGATACTAAGTTTATAACAAATGTACCTGTTTGTTTAATAATATCATATGAATATCTTTCTTTTCTCATGGAAATATATGTCATTGCAGGATCTGTATTTAATATCCCAGTCCATGCAATTGTTATAATATTAGGATTTTCTATATCTCCACAGCTAACCATAACAGCAGGCACAGGATATAGCATTGTTCCACTTTTCCATACTAATTTTTTACCCACAAACTCACTCCTTTCTTTTTTAACATTATATCATTATTATATATTTATTTACAATAATCTACCACATCTTTCACCAATTATTTCATATATTACAAACTCATTTTTTTCATATTTCCATTTGACTTCAATTACATCTATTATATCTGTTTTATCAATTCCAATTAAATTTTGAATAGTTTTTATTCCATATACTCCATCTTGTAATTCTATTTGCTCTAACATATTAGCTTTTTTGCTTTTTATACTAATATTATCCTTAATTAATTTATCATTTTCATCATATATTTTATTTCTAATATAATATTGTTTTTTATCTGATATATCTGCAACAAATGTTTTATTAAAATTATTCACAGTAATTTGTGCTTGGTAACTATCCAAGTATTGACCAGTTATATCAATATTTTTAGAATTATCTAATGCAAATATTTGTGTAAATGTATTTTTTTCATATTTAAAAATAGCTACATTAATAGCATTTTCCCTTCTGCCTAAATTACTAAATATTGCTATATCTAATGTGCCATCATTTGTTACATCAAATATGCCAATATGTGATTGATACCCTTGCACACCTATAACCTCACATATATTATATTTCCCATTATTTCCGTTTCTTACTACTAAATTCATATTCTTTGCAAAAGTATCTGATTGTTTTTCTTTTTCCCCTACCAAAATTATATCATCTTTACAGTTATCATTATCTAAATCAATTAATGAATAATCTAGTATGTATTTATCTTTTAATTCATCAACTAATGTAAATTTTTCACCTAACACTATTTGTAATATTTCTACTTTTTGTGGTACTTCTGTTTTATTATATATCCACTTATACCATATAAATAATGTTAATAGAATTACAATTATAATACATAAAATTATTATTATATTTTTTTTCACAAAAAAACCTCCATCAAAAATAATATCTATTTAATATTATTTAAAATGAAGATTTTTAGAACTTGTTTTTACTATATATTTTTATTTCTCATAATCTGATATATTTTTTCCATATTATCATCATTGGCTGCTTTATTTTTTCTAATAGCACCACATTTATCACATTTATATATTATAACATAACCTTTTTTAGAGTTTAGTTCAATATCTATTGGTTGTAATAATCCATGGCACTGTTCATCTCTATCACCTGGATTTTTATCTACATGTTTTGAGCATAAACAAATATTGCAATGATCTCTACATGTATACCCTAATTTCTCTACTTTATTCCCACAACTTTCACAAATAAACTGTTCATCTATTTTGGTAAATCTTGATTTTTCCATAATTACCTACCTATAAAAACATCCTTCTCCTGTAAATTCTCTAAGTATTGAATTTATAGGGATATCTTTTGTTTCAATTGGTAAAAAGAATGATATTAATTCATATAATCTTTTTACATCTGAATAATATTCTGATTCTTCATTAATAGTTAAAAGTAGTGGTTCCATAAAAGTTCTAAAAACTGCAAATTCATATGGCAAAGAAGAATTAAACATAACATCTGCACTTTCTTGATATGGGAATATATATTTATCTTCACCATTTCTAACTGATTTCCACATTGTAATTGTCTTGCTAATTGGATATGATCTAAACTTATTATCTCTGATAATTCTTCTCATTAGCCTTGTGTCTGTTGTAGATATTCTGTTATATCTATCAATATTTAAAACAGTTAATGCACTAATAAATATCTTAAATTTATTTTCCATTGGTATTTGTTTTGTAAGCTCATCATTTAAACAATGTATACCTTCTATTACTAATACATCGTCTTCATTCATTTTTACATAATTGTCGTTATATTCTTTACTACCTGTTGTAAAATTAAATTTTGGCATATTTACTTCTTCACCATTTAAAAGTTTTGTTAAATGGTCATTAAATAAATCTAAATCAATTGCTTGTAAACGCTCAAAGTCATAATCACCATTTTCATCTCTTGGTGTTTGCTCTCTTTCTACAAAATAATTATCAACAGATATAGTTATTGGGTTAATATTATTTACTCTAAGTTGTACACCTAATCTTTGTGCAAATGTTGTTTTACCTGATGATGATGGTCCTGCAATTAATATAATTTTCTTTTTTTCATCTTTTTTAATCATATCAGCTATACCTGCAATTTTCTTTTCATGCATTGCTTCACTTATTCTAATTACTTCTTCTATTTTTCCTTGTTTTATTGCATTATTTAAATCTGAAATGTTTCTAATTTTCATAGTATTATAAAACTGTTCATATTCTTTTAATGTATTAGATAATTTTTTATTCATATTTGAGGCTTTAATTATACTTGTATCATTTCTATCTGGATACATTAAAATAATTCCATTATCATGTTTTCTCAAGTCGAAATTGGAAATGTATCTTGTAGATATAGGCATCTTGCCATAAAAATATCCATATGTTTCTTCAATATAATATATCCATAAATACGAATCTAAACTTGTATTTAATAAATCAAGTTTTTCTAGTTGCCCTGAATCTCTATACATTTTCTTAACTTCATTTCTAGCTAGCACTTTTCTCTCTATTGGTAAATCTTCCTCTATTATTTCTTTCATTCTATTTCTTACTGCCACTACTACTTCATCAATAACATCTAAATCTTCTACTTCACAATATAGTGCTTCACCTAAAGAATAATTAACTTTAACTTTTGCATTTGGATATAAATCTTCAAATGCTTTTACCATAATAAGTGTTAATCCTCTTACATATATTCTCATACCTTCACTACTTTGTGTATTAATATATTTAATATCTGAGTCATCATTTATTCTATAGTTTAATGTTTTTATCTCATTATTTACCTTACATGCTATTATTTTGTCAATATCACCTTGTTCATATTTCTTTATTAAATCGATTACACTGCAGTCTTCTTCTACACCAATCTCCATACCTGCCAGATTAACTTTATACATTAAAATTCCTCCTTTGTAAATTAATTATATATTTTCTTTATATCATTTTCATCAAGATATTTCCATTTGCCAAGTGATAGATATCCCATCTCAAGTCCACCTATTGCTATTCTTTTAAGATATTTAACTTTATGTTCAATTAATTCTATCATTTTCCTTACTTGTCTATTTCTACCCTCTGATATAGTTATATATAGTTTTATACCTTCATCTGTTTTTTCTTTTATCTCAACTTTTGCACCTTTTGTGATATATCCATCTATATCCATAGGATTTTGCAATATCTCCAATTCTTGATCTGTCACAATACCATCAACATATACTTCATATGTCTTAGACACATCATGTTTTGGATGTGTTAATTCATATACAAAATCTCCATCATTAGTAAGAAGTAACATACCTGATGTATACATATCTAACCTTCCAACTGGTACTACTCTTTGTTTAACTTTTACCAAATCTTTAACAGTTTTTCTATCCTGTTCATCAGATAATGTTGTAACATAACCAAGTGGTTTGTTTAGCATTATATATACCTTTTCTTCTTCTTTTTTTACAATCTTATTATTGTATTTTACAATATCATCTTCATTTACTTTGCATCCAAGTTCTGTAATAACAATATCATTTACTTTAACTTTTCCGTCTAATATATATTGTTCACACTTTCTTCTTGATCCAACACCACACTCTGCCAAAAACTTTTGTAATCTTTCTTCCATTATTCCCTCACAATCTTTAATTTATTAATTCAAATATAGTATATCAATTAATAGTATAAAAAACAATAAAATTCTAAACATTTATAGTTTAAAATTTTATTGCTAACTATACTACCATATCAAACATTTTTTTACTATAGTTTTTTATATCCTCTGGTTTAGATATATTATATTCTTTTTTTACAATTTCAAAATACTTGTTAATTAAACATTTATCAATTATTTTTTCAGAATTTTTATCAGTTGCTAAACCTTTTCTAGCTATTTTCCAAGGCTGTTCTAAATGTGTAAATTGTTCTAATATTTTACCACTATAACAACAAAAATATTTTATAACATTATCAATTATTTCTTTTTCAAAATCATCAAAGTTTTCTTCATTAATATATTTATATTGATTAATTTTTTCATATTTATATTCTTTGTATTTATCATATATTTCTCTATATACAGGTCCATGAACCCATGCCTGACAGTCTTCTTTAAATAAATAATTATGTGTAAATGAATAATAAAATCCCTGAATATAGTATAAAGCTTTTTGTAATGAAAGTGGAGTAATATCTTCACATTTACATATTAAGTAATTTGTAATTAAATCTATTTTATTACTTCCTAATATTTCTTCTACTGCTTTTTTACTTTTATTATATGTTAATTCTGATTTTAATTTATCTTTATTATTATTTAGTATTTCCAAATAATATATTGGTTCATTATATATTTTTTTTAATATATCAGAATATTGTTTTGTTGGCATATCACCATTACAATACCTCGTAAAAGTCATTTCTCCCCAATTTAATAATATCGATAATGGTCGTTTTCCAATATTATATTTATGTGGTATCTCTAATATTTCTCTAATAGAAATTAAATCATTTTCTTTTCTATATTGATAATTAAAATTATCCAAATTATACTCTTCTATTTCTTTAACATATACTTCATTATTACATTTATTGCAAATAGCTTGTTTATATTTAACTGTATATTCTTTTTCTTTTATTAATATATTCTTATTTGTGTCTATAACACTATATTCAACATCTTTCCTACATTCACAGCAAAATACTTTTTTATTACTCATAAACCCTCCTTTCATTTATCTAAACAAATATTTTATAGGTTTGTTATTCTTGTGAATTGTAAAATTGATTCATTGATGTCCTCCATATAAACATTATAGTCAACAAAAATATAAAAGTCAAGAAAAAGTGTATCAATTGATACACTTTTTCAAAAGAAATATATTTATATTTTATTCTACATTTGTCCAAACTTGTGAAACATCATCATTATCTTCCAATTGTTCAATAAAGATATCTAATTTTTCCATTTTGTTTTCATCCAAACTTGTATATGTTGTAGGTATCATTTGAACTTCTGCCTCTAAAAATTCATATCCTTCCTTTTCTAGCCCTTCTCTAACTTTTGAGAAATCTGATGGTGCTGTTACTACTTCAAAATACTCTTCTTCCACATTAAAATCTTCTGCACCTAAATCAAGTGATAATAGCATCAACTCGTCTTCTGATATATTGTCTTTTTTTTCTATAACAATAACACCTTTTTTATTAAACATATATCCAACACAACCTGTTGTTCCTAAGTTTCCACCAAATTTATCAAATAGATGTCTAACATCTGCTGCTGTTCTATTTTTATTATCTGTTGTAGCTTCTACAATAACTGCTACACCACCTGGTCCATAACCTTCATATGTAATTTCTTCATAATTAGAACTACTACCTTCACCAGATGCTTTTTTTATACTTCTTTCTATTGTATCATTAGGCATATTGTTTGCTTTACATTTAGCAATAACATCTTTTAATTTACTATTTCCATTTGGATCAGCTCCACCTGTTTTAACAGCTATTAACAACTCTCTTCCTAATTTTGTAAATATTTTACCTCTCGCAGCATCTGCCTTTCCTTTTTTTGCTGCAATATTGTGCCATTTGCTATGTCCTGACATAATTAACTCCTCCTTTTTATTTTATTAAAATTTATATTATTTATTATTTAAAATTTCAATATATATCTTTTTATATTCATTAATTTTTTCCAATTCTATTTCACCTATTTTAAATAATATATTTCTTTCATATATTTGGTAAATTTCATCTAACTTTAGTATACTATCTTTTTTCAAATTATTCTGTCCATTTTTTTGTATTAAAATATTTGTATCATATTTTAATTTTTCTATTTTAGAAGAAAGAATCATTTCAAAATATTCTATAGGAACTGCAATATTATTTTTTTCAACAATTACAAATAAATGATTAGTACCTTTTTGCATATTATTGTATAAATATTCATCAACAAAAACTATATCACCAACTCTATAGTTACTATATATGATTTTTTCTTCTTGTAAGAAGTAATTTGGATTACCTTTATGTATTTCTTCTTGAGTAGGAAATTCTTCAAATGCCTCTTTTAGTGGTTTAGCTAAATTATTTTTTAATATAAAATTTAAAAACTCACTATTTTTTTCTTGCATTAAATACCTCCTATTTAATTAATCTATTATCTTAATTATTGTTATTAAACAATTGCTTTATACTCTGCTGTGAATATTTTAAATAATACATATTTCTTTTTTCTTCATCCATATCAGTTAATATTAAATCACTATCAATTGGTGTAAGTACACTGCTTAACGGATATGTATTCATTTTTATATCAACACCATTTACATTTCTCATATATTTGTATGGTATTTTGATAACTGCTTTCTTTGTATTGCCACTTTTATCCATAAAACAGTATGCTCGTAATAAATATATTACTTCACCTTCATCTAAATAATTATTATTAATAATATCATCTAAATAATCTTTTATATTAGGTATCATCTTATTTTTCATTTCAATTCCATCATCAATACCTAAAATATATTCAAATTCATTATTGTCTATATTATCAAAAATTTCTTTTGCTTTGTTATATGCTCTGTTTTCAATATTTCCCTCTTCTTTGCTGTCTTTATCTATTCCTTTAATATCATATAGGCTAAAATATTCATACTGACCTATCTCAGATGAACTTAATATATTTTTTACTATTTTAAATTTATCTTTATTTTTAGTGGCAATCAAAATCTTTTTCATTTTAATCTTCCTCTACTTAATTTTTCTTGTAAATTATATAATATTTTAGAATATATGTAAATAGGTAATGTGCCAAAAACGCATCTTTAGCACATTATATCCTATTTTTTAATATTTTTAATGTATTAGTTCTTTATTATTTTTAAAAATATTTAAATAAATTAATATTGTAGATATTTTTACAACTTGTGAAATTAGTATTGTAAACACTACTCCATATTTGTCTGCAATTACTCCAACTAATATAGCTGAGACCGCATATGTAATACTTATAACTAATGATTTAAGTGAGCCCATACTAGCTCTGTATTCATCTGTATATAACCTTTGTGCTATTTTTCCTTTTGCAATATCTGTTGGTATTAAAGAATTACTTACTAATATAAATGGTGAGATTATGTTTTTTGTTAATACTGCTAATATATTTGATAATGCACTATATATATTTCCCCATATTATTATGTTTTTGTTGTTAAACTTCTTTATTATTTTTCCACCAAACCAACTAGCAAAAAAAGAGCCTATATTTGATAATACACATGGAATTCCAAGTGCCCATGTTGGCCAAACTAATTCATAAAATACTGACCTAAATTGATATGTAGCTTCACCTATTCCACCAGATAATCCATCTGCTATCATTTGTTTTGTTAATGTTTTATTTTTTAATGTCTGCTTTATTGTTTGTTTCAAATGTGCATATGGGTTGACATTAACCTTTTTAGTAGTTATAGCTGGTTCATCAATTTTTAATCCAATAAATATGTTAATTATTTTTGGTATTATTGTTAGATACATTATTAATCTATATGAAAATATGTATGCTACAACCCCACCAACTACTGCACCCAGTCCACATGCAACTTGATACATTGAATTAACTTTGCCCAAATATGTTGCATATTCATCTTGTTTTCCATTTTGTTTTAACAAATCATATAATAGTGCTTCATTGTTTCCACTGAAAAATGCTATTTCAATACCTTCTAGTATCGCACCTATTACTAATAATTTGTAATCCCCAGCTACTGCAAACATTATTGAATAACTAAGTGACGCAATAGTTCCGAGTATTACTGTTTTCTTTCTTCCTAATCTATCTGAAATAACCCCTGTTGGTAATTCAAATAACGCAGAAGATATCATTGTTATTGAAAAGATACTCATTCCTAATGTCATTGAACCTGTTACTTTTACAAAATATATTGCAACAATAGCACAATAAAATTTTAGATCCATAAATAAATTTAAAAGACCTAATAGTTTTATGTTTCTGTTTAATCTTTTTTCCATAAAAAAACTCCTTTGTATTTAATTTAAAATCTAACTTACATGATTTTAATAAAACAAAAGAGTATATAAATCTATATTATTATATATTTTTTTACTGCTTTTATTAAATTAAAATCACCCTAATATTCCCACGGTTAATCATATTTCATCATCTCCTATTAATTTAATTTATGTAAGCAATAATTACTTACTATTATATTTTACCATAATTTTCTTGTTATTTCTATACTTGTTTATTAATTTTTCTTGAAAACCAAATCTTTTTTATTAATCTTTCAAACAACCAATTGGCACAACTAAAACTCCTTTTTCAGTAGTATAAGCCATATCAGTACCAGTTATCACCATTAAAAATTCAGGTTCACCAATTTTAGGTTCATTTTTTAATATTAACTCCTTTAAAGCTAACAAATGTTCTTCTGCTTCTTTTATCCTTGTTCCACCAAGTTTTGTTTCAACTAATGCATATCTTCCGTCATATAACTGAATTACATTATCACATTCCAAATTATATCTATCTCTATAATGTTTTAAGGTCCCTCCTATTGAATTAACATATACACTTAAATCCCTATTTGCTAGATTTTCAAATAGCAAACCATATGTTCTAATATCAAGCATAATCTCTTTTGGCGACACACCTAATGCAGCAATTGCAAGTGATGGATCTATCATACTTTTTTTAGGTGATGTTCTAATTGCTGTTTTACTTCTAATATTAGGATTCCATGCTTCTATTTCTTCAATAATATACAATTTTTTCAATACATTCATATAATCAATTATTGTTTTTTCACTAACATCTAAATAATTTGCTTTTATATCTTCAAATAGTGATTGATCAGAATCTATTGTTGATACTTGCCTTGCATATGCTTTTAAAATAGCTCTAGCAAGATTAGGATTTCTATTAACCCCATCTACTCTTGAAATATCAGATTCACATAATACTTCAATATAATTCTTTGATATTGCAAGAGAATCTTTTTCATTTAACTCAATAGAACTTGGCCATCCACCTCTGCATAACACATATGCTATTTTCTCATAATCTAAATCTGTTTTTATTCCATCAATATTTCTATTTCCATTTAATATTTCAGTTAATGAAATTTTTCCATTCGAATCTCCACTTTCAAACAATGTCATTGGTTTCATTGTTACAAAAGCAAATCTTCCCACACCACTGTGTAATGAACTATCTTCATTTGGAGTTGCAGAACCAGTAAGTATATATTGATTAGGAAGTCCTATACTATCTACTGAATATCTTACAGCATTCCACAATTTAGGAACTAACTGCCATTCATCTATTAGCCTTGGCTTTTCACCTTCTAACAATAATGATGGTTTAGTATTAGCAAGTTCAATATAGTTTTCTTGTAAATCTGGATTTTGCATTTCTAAAACACTTTTGGCTATTTGCTTTGCACTTGTTGTTTTTCCACACCATTTTGGTCCTCTTATTAGTATTGCTCCAACTATTGATAATTTTTCATTTATTTCTTTATCAATAATTCTTTTTATATAATTCATTATATCACCTTCTTTAATTTATTATATCACTTTTTCTTGTTAATTTCAATGATTTGTGGTATTTTACTTCAATAATTTGCGGTATTTCGTTTCAGTGATTTGTGATAGTATTTTCTATTATTCATTTCCCCATATCTTATTATATGCTTCATATTCCCTTAATACCTTTTGCCAATATGCTTTTGTTTCTGGAAATGGTATATTATATAAAGATTGTACATCATCTGTTACAATTTTCTCTTGTATCCATTTATCTAGGTTTCCCTGTCCAGCATTATATGCAATTAATGCATATTTTTCATTATTGTCATATTTATTTAATAATTGACTAAAATATGCTACACCTATTTCAATATTAGTTTCAGGCTCATATAACATATCTACTTCAAAATCTTTTATACCAATTTTATTACTAACCTCTATCGCAGTTTCATCCATTATTTGCATCAAACCCTTTGCACCTGCTTTTGATGTTATTTTCTCATCAAAATTACTTTCAACTTTTATAATACCATATATTAAATTTTCTTCAACATCATATTTATCACTTATTTTAGTTATTATATCATCATGTTTTTTAGGATAAATATTTTCTCTAGTAAAATATGTTGCACCTTTTACTGCAAAATATATTACTACTATAACTAAAACTAATTTTATTATCTTCTTCACGCTCTACTCTCCTTTGCATTTTTATCTTTAGTATTGGGTAACTATTTAGTTTCATACCAACTATTACCAACATTTATATCAACCTTTAATTTAACATTTAATTTAACTGCATTTTCCATACAATTAGATAACAACTCTTTTACTTCATCTACTTCATTATCTGGTGATTCAATAATAAGCTCATCATGTATTTGAAGTATTAATCTTGATTTTAAATTTTTGCTTTTTAGTTCATTATGAACATTAATCATAGCTATCTTTATAATATCAGCAGCTGTTCCTTGTATAGGTGTATTTATTGATACCCTTTCACCAAACTGTCTAATATTATAGTTTGATGATTTAATTTCGGGAATATATCTTCTTCTATTAAACATAGTTTCTACATATCCCTTTTCTTTTGCAACCTCTATTGATTTATCCATAAACTCTTTTATTCCACTATATTTACTCAAATATTTTTCAATATATTCTTTTGCTTGTTTAACAGTTTTACCTATTGATTGTGACAATCCATAATCACTTATACCATAAACAATACCAAAATTTACAGCCTTTGCAGCAGACCTATCTTTTGATGTTAATTCCTCTTTAGTTAAATCAAATACTTGCATAGCAGTAGTTGAGTGTATATCCTCATCATTGTTAAATGCAGTTAACATTACCTCATCATTTGCAATATGTGCTAATACCCTAAGCTCAATTTGAGAATAATCTGCATCAATTAATTTACAACCTTTTCTTGAAACAAACATTTTTCTTAAATTTCTTCCATAATCAGTTCTAACAGGAATGTTTTGTAAATTTGGATCTTTAGAACTTAACCTACCTGTTGCTGTTACAGTTTGATTTAATTTAGAATGTATTTCATCTAAATTATTAATATATGGTCTTATACCATCAACATATGTTGTCTTTATTTTACTAACTTGCCTATAATCTAATATCTTGTTTATAATATCATGGTGTTCTTTTAGTTTTTCCAATACATCAACATCTGTTGAGTAACCTGATTTATTTTTCTTTATAACTGGTAATTTCAATTTTTCAAAAAGTATTTCACCTAATTGTTTTGGCGAATTTATATTAAACTCAGTTTCTGCCAGTTTATATATTTCTTTTTCTAATAACTTACATCTTTCATCAACTTCATTACCTATTTCATCTAATACTTTTTTATCTACTTTAACACCCTCTATTTCCATATCTGCAAGTACAGGTATTAATTTCATTTCAATATTATTAAACAATTCAAATTGATTATATTCTTCTAGTTCTTTTTCAAATATTTTATATAACCCAAATACTCCAATACATATATTATATGCATTATCTATTTTAGATTTATTATTATCATTATTATTATTATTTGAGTTATCTCCAAATCCTAAATCAAATGTTATTTGAGTTTCTTTCTTTTCTTCCATATCTAATGTAATATTAAAATATTCATTTATCATATCTTCTAATATATATTTGTTTTTAAGTGGATCTAATAAATATTTTGCAATTAATACATCAAAATACATATTATTAAACTTAATACCTATATCGTTTAGCATAATATAGTCTTTTTTCATATCAAAACTAATCTTTTTTATTTCTGTACTTTCAAATATATCTTTGAAATATTTTATAAAATTATCTTTAGTTAATATATCTTTTTCAATTACATATGTAGAATTATCTACTAAAAATGAAAATATTTCAATATCATCAAAACTATATCTTTCTTTATCTGTAAAATAATACGTAAATATGTTTTCACTATTTATCTTATCTAATAAATGTGTAAGTTCATTAATATCTTTTATTTGTATTTTCTCTATACTATCTATATCAAAACCCTCTATTTGTATATCAACATTTTGGTTTAAGTTTGAATCAATATTCTTTTCTAAATCTAATCTTTGTATAAATGTTTTCAATTCTAATTTTTTAAGCAGATTATATAACTCATTATATTTATATTCTTTTACTTTTATTTCATCTAATGTATATTCAATAGGTACTTCTAAATATATTTCACCTAGTTCCCTACTTAAATATGCTTTATCTTTATTTTCAATTAATCTTTCTAATAATTTACCTTTAATATCTTTTTGGTCTGGATTGTTTTCCAAAAATTCATATACACCATCAACTGAATTATATTTTTGAATTAATGTAAGTGCTGTTTTTTCTCCAACTCCAGGAATACCAGGTATATTATCTGAACTATCACCCATTAATGCTTTTAATTCAATCATTTGCAAAGGCTCTAAACTATATTTTTCTTTTATACTATCTGGTATAATCTTTTCAGTTTTAGTTTTACCCATTGCAGTATGTGGAAGCTTTATATATATATTATTATCAACTAATTGAAAACTATCTCTATCACCTGTAAGTATCGCTACACTATTTCCGCTTCTTGACATATTTTTAGATATAGTACCTATAATATCATCTGCCTCGTATCCTTCCAATTCAAACACACTTATATTCATAGCCCTTAATACATCCTTTATAATTGGAACCTGAACTACCAATTCTTCTGGCATACCATGTCTACCTGCTTTATATTGCTCATATCTAGTATGTCTAAAAGTAGGTGCTCTTAGATCAAAAGCAACTGCTATATGTGTTGGTTTCTCCTCATTTATTTCTTTTAACATAATAGATAAAAAACCAAATATAGCATTTGTATATATCCCATCTTTTGTTCTAAGTAAATTAGATGTAGATATACCATAAAATGCTCTATTTAATATACTATTTCCATCAATTATCAATAATTTTTCCATACATTTTCCTTTCAATTAATTACATACTAACTTTTTATTTTAAATCTTCTATATTATACAAATTATATCCTTCATAATTATAACTTGCATCAATTCCTTTCATATAAACTTCTCTGTCGTTTATTTTATTTGTTAATGCATTATCTAGCAACATTTTTATTTCAATATTTTTTATTGGACTACGTTCCATTGCTAATAAATAATCCTCTTTATTAACATTGCTCCAATCTATTACCATATTAATCTCTTTTTTCAAAATCATATCTAACCATATTCTTGTACTTCTTCCATTTCCTTCTCTAAAAGGATGTGCTATATTCATCTCTATATATTTTTCTATAATCTCATCAAAAGTTGATTGTGGCATACTATCAATTTTTTTTAAAGCATCTTCCAAATATACAGAAGAAGTGAATCTAAAATTACTTTTTGAAATATTTTCATTTCGTAGTACCCCTGCAATTTCATATATATCTTCAAATAAATATTTATGAATTTGTGATAATCCCTTAAATGTTCCTACTTCAAAAAAATTTAATATTCCTTTTTCAAACAACTCAATTGCTTTTATTTTTGTTATTTTTTCTTCCTTTTCAGCTAATTCAACTAAATTTGTTATTCCTAATTTATTTTTTGACATCTTAACTTTCACCTTTCCTTTAATTGGTATTACTATGTACATATATTAGTTATATCAAATTTTACGATAACTCAATTGTATTAGATTAATTTTTCATAACTTGATTTTAATATTTCTTCATATCTTAACTTTAATATTTTATAATAAAATTCTTTCCTTATATCAGTTATCAAAGTCATTTCATAAATAATATTTTTAATACTTTCCATATTAATTCTTGGATATATTCTTAAAAGTGCATCATTACAATCTTTATCTTCTAAACTATTTATATATTCAAAATAATTTATTTTTTTTTCATTTACTTTTAATGCAGATGTTGGGAATACAAATACTCTGGCTTTCATTTCTTCCTCATCTTCAATAATTTCGGATATTCTCTCATCTGATAACTGTGGAAACATACAAGAAGCACAATCATAAATAGGTGCAATCTCTATATGCATATTTTTTTCATCTATTAAAAATCCCCAATTACCATTGTGTCTATCAAAATTTCCAACTAAACTATCAGCTATAAACATATCCCAGAAAAAATCCTTTAGCTGTTTTACATCATATATTAATTGATTATCTATTGTTTCTAGTACTTCACTTAGTTCTGTTCCATAACCATTTTTAGAAATTTCAATCTGACTATTTTTTAATTCTGCAAATTGTTTAAGAATATTTCCTTCTGATGTAAAATCTTTGCAAGCAACAACAATCTTTTGACTACCATTCAAATTATATTTTCCTAAAATTGTTTGTTGTACATTCAAACCTAAAGTTCTAAATATGTTACATGTTAAATATTCCGAAATGCAGCTATTTGAATATGTTTATTCATCTGCATTTTCAGTTTTTACTGGAAATTTTAACATATAGTCTTCATTGTTATATTTAATACATATTTTCCCACCATTTTTTCCACCATAATATTTATAATTATTTATTTCACAATTTGTAAAATCAATCATTTCATTCCTCCATTCTAATGTATTTTTTATATAAGTAATCACACTGTTTTTCTGTAATATCGCCATCCACATAAGCACTATTTATTGACCCTTGTAACTCATTTATCAAACAATCTAAGTAACTTACTTTATTCTTTTTTCCATCTTTTAAATTTCTTAAATCATTTTCTAAATAATTAGGTAAACATTTCTCTAATATTTTTTCATCAAATCTCTCTTTGTCTGATTCAATATTTTTTTGATATCTTTCTTGTTCACTATATATACACCCACAATACTTTTGCATATATATACCAAACTCTCTAGCTTTGTCTTGTCCTTGTCTAAAGCCTTGTCTAAAATCAATATATTTAAATTCAATCTTATATTTACTAGCATATTTCTCACATACTTGTTTTAGCAATTCATGATTTTGATACGGACTTATTAGAAGTGTTGTTGTAAAACTATCAAAACCATTTTCTTTTGCATATATAACTGTTTGTTCAATTCTTTTATTATAGCAATATATACATCTTTCATTTTCCTTATTTACAACACTTCTGCAAAACTCTATTAATCCATATTCATCTTTTACATTAACCTTTATATCTGTATCCTTATATAAATCAATTAATGTATTTCTCCTTGCCTCATATTCTTTATATGGATGAATGTTAGGATTATACCATAATATTTCAAAATCAATATTCATCTTCCTTAATATGTCCACACAATATATACTACATGGACCACAACATGTATGTAACAACAATTTACTCATTTCTCATTCTCCTAGTTTTTATATATCGTATTTTTTATTTCCATTATTCTATCAATATAGTTAAACTTTAGCATATCTCCTTCTTGGAAATACCATGTTTTCACAAATTCAACTTTTAGATATATTGATATTTCATCAAAATATTTATCAATACTCTCTATTTCTTCTTTATTTTCTTCCTTTGTACCTTCACCAACTAATATCAAATATATTTTTTTTCCTTTTAATGTCTCTGCTTCATAACATGGAAACAACCTATCAATAAATGTTTTTGCTTGTGCAGATATTTGATTAAAATATATAGGTGATACTAGTATAAATGAATCAAAATCTTTAATATTATCATAAATATTATCCATATCATCTTGCATGATACATCTACCATCCCTATTTGTTCTACATGCAAAACATCCCCTACAATAATGAATATCTAATTCATTCAAAGGAAAAAACGCATCATCAACATTCATAATGTCTTTTACTATCTTGTAGCAATTTTGAGTCCTTGGACTTGCTGAAATAAACAGTTTCATAATACAAACCTCCTTTACATTAAAATCTCTCTCATTTAGCTACATATATTATATATTGAAACACGAAAAAAAACTAGTACCTTATACTAGTTTTCTTATTACATATTACATTATGTTATTAATCATTATTAAACTCTATCCCTAAATGGTTATATGCTTGCTTAGTAACTGTTCTTCCTCTTGGTGTTCTATTTAAAAATCCAATTTGCATTAAATATGGTTCATACACATCTTCAATTGTATCTACCTCTTCACCAATACATGCTGCTAATGTTTCTACACCAACAGGACCACCATTAAATTTATTAATAATATTTTTAAGCATTATTCTATCTATATTATCTAATCCTAAATCATCTATTTCTAGTTTATCTAATGCTAATTTTGCTATTTCTACATCAATACTTCCATTACCTTTTACCTGTGCAAAATCTCTTACCCTTTTTAATAATCTATTTACTATTCTAGGTGTACCTCTTGCTCTTCTTGCTATTTCTAATGAACCTTTTTCGTCTATTTGTATATTTAATATATTTGCAGACCTTACTACAATTTGTCTAAGTTCTTCATTATTATATAATTCTAATCTATGAATTACACCAAATCTATCTCTAAGCGGTGATGTTAAGCTACCTGCTTTTGTTGTTGCACCAATTAATGTAAATTTAGGTAAATCTAATCTTATAGACCTTGCACTAGGACCTTTTCCAATAATTATATCTAACGCAAAATCTTCTAATGCTGGATATAGTATCTCTTCAACTGATCTGTTTAATCTATGTATCTCATCTATAAACAAAACATCATTGTCTGAAAGGTTAGTAAGAAGTGCTGCTAAATCACCTGGCTTTTCAATAGCAGGTCCTGATGTAACTCTAATATTACTTCCCATTTCATTTGCAATAATACTTGCAAGTGTAGTCTTACCAAGTCCTGGTGGTCCATAAAGCAATACATGGTCTAATGGTTCATTTCTTTTTTTAGCCGCTTCTATAAATATATTTAAATTTTCTTTAACTTTTTCTTGTCCAATATATTCATTAATAGTTCTAGGTCTTAATGATGTTTCTATTTCAATATCAACCTCTTCTAGTCCTGGACAAATAATTCTTTCTTCTTGTTCTTGCATAACAATCTCCTTTTTAATATTTTCATATATATTATATATTGAAATATTAAAAAAAACTAGTGTTATACTAGTTTTTTTCATTTTAATTAACTTAATGTACTTGATAATATTAATATATATTTCACTTTATTTTATTAACTTTAATATATACCAAATACCATCTTTTTGCACTGTTGCTATACCATTTGCAAAATCACTAGCATTATCATATACACATGGAATAACTTCTTTTCCTTCTTTATCAATATATCCCTTTTTACTATCTTTTTCAACTACTGCTAATCCTTCTTCAAAGTAATATACATAATCATATATACATGGAATTATTTCTTCTCCTTTTGTATTTATATATCCATA
>CAZFOR010000001.1:18981-64299 GCA_964520895.1 uncultured Eubacteriales bacterium
TTTATATATCCATACTTATCTTTCTACATCTCCTTTAATATATATTTTCAATTTGATTATATATATAATTTTATAAAAAAGCAAGTAGGTGATATATTTTTTTTATAAAAAAAAGTTGATATGCACTCAACTTTTCTATTCCTCTTTATATGAAACCATAAGCCATGACTTAAGATTTATTTCATTAATATTAGCTTTACAGTATTCACAACACATATTTTCTAAATATTTTAATGGTGCACCACAATTAGGACATCTCATTATAAATACTGGCTGACCCTTTTTTATTTTATATGTATCATATACATACACAAAAGTACTTATAATTCTTACTTGTTTTTTCTCATTACCATTATTATTTAATATATTTCCATTAATTTTTTTAGTATAATAATATTCTAATGCAGAAGATATTTTAATTGTTGCAATACCATCTTTTTTTTCATATGATTTTATAGCATGTCTATGAAAAACTATATTATCATATGTTTCATTTACCTGCCTTCTTTTCATATCTTCAATTTTTTCTGTTAAACTAGGTAATACTAATTGTATATCATAATTATCATATATCTCTTTATTTTCTATTATATTAAATATTTGACTTAAATTAGATTCTATTTTTGAAAAAATTAATTCTTTATTAAAATCTGGAAAATCTTGTAGTATTCTGGGCTCAAGTAATTTAGTTAATCCACTAATACTTTTTTCATCATCTTGCGTATCAGTAATAATATCTCTAATACCCTCAAAATTACTTCCAATATTTATTAAATTATATGGATTGGCAATTGTTTTTATTTTGTTATATACAATTAAAATAATTACACCTATAACTATTAATAACCCAACTATCGCACCAATCATACCAAATAAAAAGCTCATATTTTCTCCTTATCTTACTTTAAATTAATCTCCAAAACATATTCCTATGCTTCTTGCCGTTTTAACTAAATCGTTCTCTAAATCAACTTTTTTCACATTTGTTTTTTCATTGCTTCCGCCAGATACTTCTCCAATTTCTTTATTTTGTCCAACTATATCTTCTAATGATACATAAGATAACTTTGCTCCATCTACTATTACTAAAACATTAAATATACCTTGCAAAGCTAATTCTAATGCCTTATATCCATATTTAGTAGATAATATTCTATCTGTTGCTGTAGGAGTTCCTCCTCTTTGAATATATCCCAGTGTGGTATTTCTAGACACTATTCCAGTCATGTTTTCTATTTCGCTTGCAACACGTTCACCTATTCCACCCAATTTTACATTATCAAGGCCAGGTGTAGAATCAATTACTCTTTTTACTATAATATCTCCATCTTTTGGTTTTGCACCTTCTGATACAACAACTAAACTAAAGTTTTTCCCAATTTTTTTTCTGTTATTGATTTTTTCTACTACTTTATTTATATCAAATGGAATTTCTGGTATTAATATAACATCTGCACCACCAGCAATACCAGCTTCTAATCCAATCCAGCCAGCATTTCTTCCCATTACTTCTAAAACCATTACTCTGTCATGTGATTCAGCAGTAGTATGCAATCTGTCTAATGCATCTGTTGCAACCTGTACAGCTGTATTAAATCCAAATGTAGTTTCAGTACATGGTACATCATTATCAATTGTTTTAGGTATTCCAATTACATTAATTCCTTTTGTTGAAAAATCTCTTGCAGATTTTTGTGTACCATCACCTCCCAATGTAAACAAGCAATCTATTTCCATTTCTTTTAAATTTTTTATACATACATCAGACATATCAACATATTTAGTTTCTCCATTTTCTTCTACTTTCATGTTAAAGACATTTATATTATTTGATGTTCCAATAATTGTACCACCTTTTGTTAATAATCCAGATGTCCTTTTACTATCATTTAATCTTACATAATCTTTTTCTAATAATCCTTTATATCCTCCTAAAAAACCAAAACACTCAATATCTTTTTTTTCTGAACTTCTTACAATAGCTCTAATTACTGCATTTAATCCTGGACAATCTCCACCATTTGTTAAAATTGCTACTTTCTTAATCATTTGTATCCCCCTTTATTTTATATAATTTATAATTGCTTATTAATAACTATTCATTAATAGTATTATTTTTACACACCTTAACTTTTAATATTCTTTTATCTTCATATTCTTCAATTTTATATATTGCATTTTTAGTTTCAATAACAGGTTTTTCTTCATCATTTGGAATTCTACCTAATAGTTCTATCAAATATCCAGATAAAGTATCATATTCACCTTCAGGTATATCAATATCTAATATTTTTTCAACGTCATATATTGGTAATATTCCATCAATAATATATGTATTTTCATCTATTCTTTCGTAACTAACTTCTCCGTCATCACATTCATCAAAAATATCGCCAACAATTTCTTCTAATATATTTTCCATTGTAACTAGACCTGCTGTTCCACCATATTCATCTAATATAATTGCCATCTGCTTTTTATTTCTTTGTAACTCCTTAAATAATTCATTTACTAATTTAAATTGTGGAACAAAATATGGTGTTCTCATTAATTCTTTAATCTTACTATTTCTATCAATACTAGATTTTATTATATCTTTTATATATACTATTCCAACTATATTATCAATTGTATCTTCATATATTGGTATTCTACTATGTACATCACCATCTTGAACCATTTGATTAATAACCTCTTTAATTGATAAATCCATTTGATAACCACATATATCTGTTCTGTGTATCATTATTTCAGACACTGTTTTATCATTAAATTCAAAAACATTATTTATCATTTCTTTTTCTTGTACATTTATACTTCCTTTTTCTTGTCCTACATCTACCATCATTCTAATTTCTTCTTCTGTAACATTGTCATCATCTGTTTCACTTACACCAAACAATTTTGATATAACATTTGTAGAAAGTGTAAGTAATTTTACAAAAGGAGCTGTAACTATTGATATAAATCTAACTATTCCAACTGTTGCAAATGCTATCTTTTCTGGATTTTTCATACCTATTCTTTTTGGTACTAACTCTCCAAAAACTAGTGTAAAATACGAAAGTATAATTGTAATTACAAATATTGAAATGCCTTTCCAAACACCTATTGCAATTGTAGGCACTAAACTATTTAAAATAGGTGCCAACACATCTGCAAATGTTTCTGATGCAAAAGCACTAGATAAAAATCCTGCAAGTGTAATTCCAATTTGTATTGTTGCTAAAAATTTACTTGGATTTTTTAACATACCTTCAATTAATTTTGCTTTTTTATTTCCTTCTTTAGCTTGTAGTGAAATCTTAGCATCATTTAATGATACAAAAGCTATTTCAGTTGCAGCAAAAAATGCATTACACAAAATCAAAATGAATAATATTAATAACTCTAAATACATAATTTATCTAACCTTTCTTTATATAATTTCATTGACATTATATCAAACTTTATATAATTACACCATATATTTTTTAAACTTTTTAAATATTTTCAAATATCTGGTATATATTCAAGTTTTTGGTTAAAAATATATTTATATAACGGAGGTGATTATATGCCAAATTTAACTAGTAAAGAACTTACTGCAATAGAAGAACAACTAAATGCTGAAAAAGTATTAGTTGCAAAATACAAGCAATTTGCAAATGAAACTAGTGATGTCACATTAGCTAATTCACTAAATCAAATTGCAAATAAGCATCAACAACATTATGATAGCTTATTTCAATACTTAAATTAGGAGGTAAAAAATGACTGAAAAAGAAAATTTAACAGATATGCTTTCTAGCCAAAAATTTATAAGTGGTAACTACAATATATGGGCTGGAGAATGTGTATCAGAAAACTTAAGAAATACAATGTTAAATATTTTAGATGACGAACATTGTATACAAAATGAAATATTTAATGAAATGTCGACTCGAGGTTGGTATCCTGTAAAACCCGCTTCACCACAAGAAATAGATACAATCAAAAACAAATTTGAAAGTTTTACAACTAAGAATTTTCAATAAAAAATATAAAATATAAGGAATATGAAATTTAAATTATTCATATTCCTTATATTTTTTACTACATATATTTATTAACTACTTCTTCTAGCTCATTTTCATTTCTACTTCCAATTTCTTGATTAATCATTTGACCATTTTTTACAAATACTAATGTTGGTACACTTACTATTTCATACTTTTCAGTCAAATTACTATTATTGTCAATATCAATTTTACAAAATGTTACTTTACCATCATATTTTTCACTAACTTTTTCAAATACAGGTGATAACATCTTACAAGGCATGCACCATGTTGCAAAAAAATCTAATATAACTAATTTATCATTTTTCATTACAACTTCCTCAAAATTTTCTTCATTTACATGTATTATCATAATTTCCTCCTTATCTAGTTTATATAATATATTATATGTAACTATTTTATTTTAATATATACTATCACATTATTTATATATTTTCAATTGATATAAAAATATATTGTTCTATAATATTTATGTATATAAAAAAACGCGGGCTAATGCTCGCGTTTCCTCATGTAATAATTTGTTTCCTCCATTAAATTAAAGTCAAATATTCTTTTACATTTATATCCAACTTCAATTGTTAGAAAATTTTCCAATCTACTAGCTGGTACTTCACGTACAATTATATTGTTTCGTTTTTTCCAATTATTAGATTCTTCTGACAATGCTAAAATTACTTTTGCCTTTAAAGTAAACAGTATTTGTGGCACTTCACTATCATCGTCGCTAAAATCAATTGTTTGATACTCCTGTATTGCTCTTTCATCAAATATAATCAAAAACTCTTCATCTGTATAGACTATTTGATTATATAACCACTTGTCATTAAAGGTTGTTAGTTCAAGTAGCTTATTTAATTGCCGACAAATTACATCTCCCTTATCAAAATACTTTGATAAACTTGACCTAATTATTTCACCTCTAACTCTGTTAAACATTGTATCACCTGTGCAAATTAGGACCTTCATACTTCTTCCTCCTATAAAAAATTTATTGGATTTAAAATTTGTATCTACTTTTATAATTATACCACTTATTGCTACATCTTTCAATTATTTATGTAAACTTTTTCACTAAAAGCAATTATATTATCTGTTTAATCTCTTCTTTTCCCCATTAAACTTAATATTTTCAAGAATAAATTAATAAAATCTAAATATATAGTTAATGCACAAACAATTGATAAATTATTTACTTGTTCTTCAGTAGTATTTTGTGATAATACCTTTATTTTTTGAATATCATATGCAGTAAGTCCAATAAATACAACTATTCCTACTATACAAATTATAGTTTCTAAACCGCTACTGCCTATAAATAGATTTATTAAACCTGCTATAATAATACCTATTAAACCAATCATACATATATTACCGATTTTACTCAAATCCATACTTGTTGTATACCCTATAAATGCCATTAATCCAAATAACCCTGCTGTTATGAAAAATACTAATGCTATTGAACCTAATTCATATGCTAAAAAAACAACTGATAATGTAAGTCCATTGATTATTGAATATGCTATAAATCCGATTATAGCTGTAGTATAACTAATCTTTTGTATTGTTCTTGATAATACTATTACCAATATTAACTCTGCAATTGCTAATATAAAAAATACAGCTATGTTTCCAAAAACCATATTTAATAGTGTTTCACTTGTTGATACCGCAAATGCAGTAATTCCAGATATTCCAATTGCTACAAACAACCACATAAATACTTTACTCATTAAACTAGACATTTCAATTACATTTCCAAACACATTGTTTTCTTCCTCATTATTTTCTAAAAATTCATTCATTTTAAATTCAACCTCCTTAAATATATGTTATATCACGAATAATAAACTGTCAATATATTTTTTATTTTTATTTTGTTTAAGATTCTATATTATTTTCTAATATGCTTTTTTGTAAAAAAAATATGCCTTTAAAGGCATATTTTCGTTATTATATATCGTTAATCATTACATATTTTTTCTAGTATACAATAGATTAGTTCTATTATAACAAAGAATAAATAAATTAATGATGTAGCTATAACAAAGATTAATAAAGCTGATAAAATAGTTCCAACAGTAAATGTTACTAGTAATCCTAGTAAAACTGAAAACAAGAATATTACTAATGTTATTATTGCTGTTCTAATTAAAGGACATATACAACAACAATTACAGTAACAACAGTTATTTCTTTCAACAATATTATCATTTATATTATTTAAATTAACAATTATTATAGTTAATATAACAGCTATTATTCCTCCTATTGCTAATAAGAATGGTAATAATGCTGTAATTAAAGCTACTGTTATTATTCCTCCAAATGCTAATGCAGCTATTATTCCTCCTAAAAGTATAGCTATTATTAATGGGCAAAAATTAAATCTACAACTATTATTTGTCACATTTTTCCCCTCCTTTATATTATATCTTATTCAAATACTACTTTTTTTGACACAAAAAATAATCAAGTATATAAAATATACTTGATTAAACCGTTTGCTTTTATGTTTCTAATACATTCCTTCCATACCACTCATTTGTGGTGCTTGATGACAACTACATTTATCCTCTTTTTTATCTGCAACTAAGCTTTCTGTTGTAAGTACCATAGATGCAATAGATGCTGCATTTTGAAGTGCTGATCTTGTAACTTTTGTAGGATCAACAATACCCTCTTTTTTCATATCAATATATTGCTCATTTAATGCATCAAAACCTATACCTTTCTCTAATCCTTTTACTTTATCTAGTATTATACTTCCCTCTAATCCTGCATTTGCAGCAATTTGTTTAATAGGTTCTTCTAAAGCCTTTAAAACTACCATTACACCTGTTTTCTCATCGCCTAATACTGTAGGAAGCAATGTTTCTACGTCTTTTATAATATTAATGTATGCTGTGCCACCACCAGCAACAATTCCTTCTTCTATGGCAGCTTTTGTGGCAGATAGAGCATCTTCTATTCTTAATTTCTTTTCTTTCATTTCTATTTCAGTAGCTGCACCAACTTCAATAACTGCAACCCCACCTGCAATTTTAGCTAATCTCTCTTGTAATTTTTCTTTATCATATTCAGATTCAGTATTTAAAAGCTGCGCTCTTATTTGATTAATTCTATTATCTATTTGTTCTTTTTGCCCTGCACCATTTACAATTATTGTATTTTCTTTTTGTACTTTTACTTGTTTTGCTTTACCTAATTGTTCAATAGTTACTTCTTTTAAGTCTAACCCTAATTCTTCAGTTATTACTTCACCACCAGTAAGTATTGCTATGTCTTGTAACATATCTTTTCTCTTATCACCAAACCCTGGGGCTTTAACTGCTACACATTGGAAAACACCTCTTAATTTATTAAGTACTAATGTTGTTAATGCTTCACCTTCAATATCATCTGCAATTATAACTAGTTTTTTACCTTGCTCAACTATCTTTTCTAATATTGGTAATAATTCTTGAATAGTACTAATTTTTTTATCTGTTATTAAGATATATGGATCTTCAAATTGTGCCTCCATTTTTTCTGTATCTGTTACCATATATGGTGATATATATCCTTTATCAAATTGCATACCTTCAACTATATTTACACTAGTTGTCATTGTTTTTGATTCTTCAACAGTTATAACACCATCATTTGAAACCTTCTCCATAGCTTCACCTATTAGTTTTCCTATCTCTTCATCATTTGCAGAAACAGATGCAACTTTTGAAATATCATCTTTTCCATTTATAGGTGTACTAATGTTTTTTATACCCTCTACGGCCTTTTCTAAGGCTTTATTAATACCTCTTCTCATTATCATAGGGTTAGCACCTGCTGCTACATTTTTAACACCTTCTCTAATCATTGCTTGCGCAAGAACAGTAGCTGTTGTTGTACCATCCCCTGCTACATCATTAGTCTTTGTGGAAACTTCTTTAACCAATTGTGCACCCATATTTTCAAATGGGTCTTCAAGTGTTATTTCTTTTGCTATTGTTACACCATCATTAGTAATTAAAGGTGAACCAAAACTTTTGTCTAACACAACATTTCTACCCTTTGGCCCTAATGTTACCTTTACAGTATTAGCTAATTTGTTTACACCTTTTTCCAAAGCTTTTCTAGCTTCTTCCCCATATATAATTTCTTTTGACATATTCTATTTACCTCCTTGTTTTTTTATTTATTCAACAATTGCTAAAATATCATTTTGTCCTATAATCAAATATTCTTCATTCATATATTTTACTTCTGTTCCAGAATATTTACTGACAATTACTTTTTGTCCTACGCAAACTTCCATTTTAATTAATTCTCCATTTTCAACTTTTCCAGGACCTGCTGCTATAACCTCAGCAATTTGAGATTTTTCTTTTGCTTGATTTGGCAGAACTATTCCTCCTTTTGTAACTTCTTCTAGTTCAACCATTTTTACTAAGACTTTATCCCCTAATGGTTTTAACATAAAATATTCGCCTCCTTTGATTTTAGCACTCTCTTTTCTTGAGTGCTAATTTATTTTATATCAATCATATTTAATTGTCAATACATTTCACAATTTTTTCAAAAAAAGATATATATGCATTTATGTACATATATATCTTTATATTCAAGTATCTAATTTTTATGACTATTAATTATATACTCTAACTGTTTCTTCTTCTTTTAGTCCATCAACTATTTCAACAGATGTTGCATTTTGAATACCTATTGTTACAGATCTTTTTTCTTTTGTTCCGTTTTTATCTACATCAACAAAGTAGTTGCTAGCTTCTTTGTATACTGCCTTTATAGGTACAAACATAGTTTTTTCCTTTTTCTCTAATACAATTTCTACTATTGCATTTTTATCTATTAATGTTGAATCAGCTTCTTCTTTATTAACAGTAATTGTTACTGTATATTTTTCATTTGTATCAGTAATAGAATATACTTCCATGTCAATTACTTTACCTTTAACTGCTTTTGTAGTTTCCCCATCTTTTACTGTCATTATTACTTCTTGGTCTATTTTAATTTTATCTAAATCTTCTTTTGTTACTTTAACTTCTACATTTATTTTATTTGCTGTTTTTATAGTAAGTAATTGTTTATTTGGTGTTACACTCTCACCAACTTGTATTGGCTCACTTTCAACTGTTCCATCAACTGTTGAATATACTTTATAATTATTTAAATCAAACTTTTGGAAATCAGAACTTTTTTGTAGTTCTAATAATTTAGCATCTAACTCATTAATTTTATTAGTTATATCTTCATTAATTATTGTACATATAACTTCATCTTTTTTAATTTTTTTATCATTTATTTTTTCATTTGCTTTGATTGTACCTGACTGTTTCGCATATATAGCCATAGGAGTAGTTGTTAAAAAGTTTGTTGGTTCGTTGCTTAATACACTTCCAGTTGGTGTAATTATCTCTGCTGTTGTTGTTACACCTGATAAATTAATTTCTGAATCTGTTACATATACTCCAACTTTAATTATTGCTCCATCAACTAACTCTCCTGAAATGTCATAAACCAAACCTTCTACTGTACCTCCTGGATATGTTATTTTTACAGTTTGCCAATTTTGTATTTTTTTCTCAGGTGTATAAGTTACATTATATATTGCTCTAAATGTCGTTGTTGGTATCATATATCCTATAATATCTCCTGGATTAACATACTTTTCAGTAGTAATTATCATATCTTTTAAAAATCCATCATTACTTGCTTTTACTGTTAATTCATCTTTTTTTGTATTATATAATTGTTGCATGTTTTTTACACTTGTAATTGCTGTTTCATATTGTTTTACTGCGTCATTTGCATATTGCGTATCAAATTCAACTAGTAAAGCACCTTCTTTTATTTCTTGTCCTTTTGTATAATTAACTTTTGTAACTGTTGATGCAACTTTTGAAATAATATTTGTAAGTGTTGATGATTCTAATCTTCCTTCAGATTGAATAGCACTATATATTGTTCCTTTTTCAACTTTAGAAACAGTATAATTTATTTTAGGTTTATTCATTGAACTTATTACTAATAAAAGAATTAATAAAAATATAATTACTCCACCTGTTGCTATTAAAAACTTTTTATTTGTTATTATATTCATAATTTTCTCATTTGAAGTAAGCTCATCACTTGCTTGTGTTTCTGCCTTTTCTACTTTTGGTTCTACTACTTTTTCATTTTTAGTATCTGTTTTAGCTTTTTTTGTTTTCGGAGCATCTTCAGAAGTAGTATCTTTTTTTACGGATTTTTTTTCTGTTATAATTTCTGTTATTTTAATAGTTTGTCCGTTTTCATCTTTTTCATATCTTTCAATTATTTTCTTTCCATCTGCTGTTTTAGTTATTTTTTCTTTTGGAGTATCTTTAGCCATATTTTTCATTCCTTTCTATTATTAATAATTTATATCATTAATATTAATGCCTTTTACTTCCTATATAATGAATTATATCTATAATTGTATATTTTTGCAAGTAAAATTGAAAAAAATATGGACTAAAATCCATATTTTTAAATTACATGATATTTTTAATTATTCTTCTACCTTTTTTCATACATTTTTTAGTCATTTTAGACATATTATCAACATCCAGCATACTAACTGTTATACCTATTACACTGCCAATTAGAATACCTTTAAATAATCTATTCATTTTTTGTCCCTCCTTTATTTTTTATTGTCTGCTTTTTTGTCTTTTATATACTTATATACTATTTGAAAAAGTTGCCATATTCCAATTACTATTAAAAAAATGCCAAAATACTTTTTTAAAGTATCTGTAAATATTGTTTTAGAAATATAACTACTAATAATGCATACAACTATAGTTATAGGAAATACTAATTTTAAACCCTTAAAATCAATTTTGTTATTTTTATAATACATGCATACACTAAATGCGCTACAAAATATAAACAACCACAAATTTATATATTGGACTTTTTGCTGAGTATAATTTTCAAAAAGATTCATAATATATATAAATAAAGTTCCTCCACCCATACCAAATGATATTAATACACCTGGTAATATTCCATATAAAAAACTCATTTAATCATTCCTATCCCCATTACAATAGTAAATATTGCAAAAATAACTGATAAAATTTTTCTATTAATTTTGTATATTAATTTACTACCAATAAATGTTCCCACAAGCCCACCTAATATAATTGGTATCATATAAGTTTCAAATATATATTCTTGACTATATATTATTAAATTTATTAAACACAATACCATTATAATTACTAATGCTGTTCCTCTTGCAACATATTCATCATATTCAAGCATAAATACTAATGCTGGTATTAATATTAAACCTGCACCTGTTGAAAACATACCATTTATAAAACCTGCTAATATTGATAATAAAATAACTTTTAAATTTTTCATAAATGTATTATTTGTATAAATAGATAAAATATGCAAAAAAAATAGTATTTAGAAATTAATCTAAATACTATTTTATATATGGTAAATTATAAATATATATTATTTATTCATTAATATACTCTCTTATTGGTACTACTTTTGCATTTTGATTTATATCTACTAGTTTTAAGTCATAGTCTTGTATAATTGATGCATCAGTTCTATTTATTATTCCATCATGATTTACATCTCCTGAATATCGTAGTGTTTTAAATATACCTTCTACAGTATTTCCAGAAAGAATTCTTAAAACCTGAAAAGCATCTGTTATATCAATAAGTTCATCTCCATTAACATCTCCAAAATATATTATTGTACCTAATATATCTCCTTCTGCTGTTTTAACTACATACCCTGTTTTAATATTTCCAGTTGATACTTGTGTTCCACTACTATTATATACTAATAACCCTTGATTTGTTATTGTTGAAACCAATCGTTTTTCAGGTGTATCTAACCCTGTTATATATACTTGTTCTTCCACTGCTGAACATATATATCCTTCTAATACCAAAGTCTCTATTACTCATGCTTTTGCATCTATGTTTTCTCCTTTGTATTTTACTATTTCACCTTCAAATTCAAAATCAGATTCCATCTGACATGATTCTGCTGCTTTTTGTAATGCACCTACATCATCTTGTATGCCTTCTAACATATTGTTGCTACGTTCCATCATATATGCGGTCTTTAAATTGTCTAAATTATTTAGATTAGTTGCTTCTTTTGCTTTATCTATTGTATTATTTTCACCTATTATACTTACTATTACTGCTCCTGTTAATATTATTAATACTATTATTGTTATTATTAATGCTACTAAGCTTATTCCTTTTCTTTCCTTTCCTTCCATTCTCATAAGTCTTTCCTCCTTATATTTTTTTATTATTTAATTAGCTATATTCACTAATTGCATAAACTGCTCAAAATTAGTTTCTTGATTTTCTATTCCATTAATTTTTTTGTAACCAAGAATTTTAATATGGTTTCATCTTTTAGCTTAATCGTTAAATTAAATTCATTTCCAAAGTTAAAAATAAAATAGAAAATACTATATTTTATAAAAAAACTTTTTTGTGAAATTTGACCCAAATAAATCACCAATATCCTTTCTACATATTATATACAAATATTATGCAAAAAATCAATGTTTACAATATTATTTATTCTATATATGCAAAAAATGTCTAAACTTTTGTTTCAAAGTCTAGACATTTTTACTATTTTAAAAACTATTCTAATTCAACAGTTGCTCCTGCTTCTGTTAATTTTGTTTTTAATTCTTCTGCATCTGCTTTAGCAACATTTTCTTTAATTGTTTTAGGTGCTCCATCAACTAAATCTTTAGCTTCTTTTAAACCTAATCCAGTTGCATCTCTTACAACTTTAATTACATTAATTTTGCTTGCTCCTGCATCTTTTAATACAACATTAAATGCTGATTTTTCTTCAGCTGCTCCTGCTGCTGCAGCTCCTGCTGCTGGTGCTGCAACTGCTGCTGCAGATACTCCATATTTTTCTTCAATACCTTTAACTAATTCTGATAATTCGATAACTGTTAAGCTATCAATTTCTTCTAATAATTTTTGAATTTTTTCCATTTTTCTTTCCTCCTAATTTAAATTTATTTTTTTAATTATGCTTGTTCTTTTTGAACTCTTACTTGATCTAATGATACTGCTAATTTACTAATATTAGCAAGCAATACACCAGCCAATTTTGCAATTAATTCTTCTCTTGATGGTAACTTAGCAAGTGTTACTATTTCATCACCTGATACTACTTTTCCATCAATTATACCTGCTTTAATTTTATAGAACTCATTGTCTTTACTAAAATTATATAATACTTTTGAAATTCCTAAATAATCTTCTTTACCAAATGCTACTGCAACTGGTCCTTCTAAAATATCATCTAACTCAGTAATTCCATTTTCATTTAAAGCTCTTTTTGTAATATTATTCTTTATTACTTTGTATTCTGAATCTATATTTCTTAAATCAGCTCTTATTTTTGTTATTTGTTCAACAGTAACTCCTCTATATTCAACTAATATAACTGCTTTTGATTCTTTAATTTTTTCAGCTAATACTTTTACAGATTCCTTCTTTTGTTCTAAAACTTTATTACTTGGCATCTATTCGTTCGCCCCCTTTCTGTTAAACAAAAATCTCTTGCCATACAAGGCAAGAGATATTAAAAATCATATCTGTTTGCCTCGGTAGGACTTATTTATTCGCCTACTTTCTATGGCTATTAAATTTATATTACATTTTTGATGTATTTACTTTAAGTCCTGGTCCCATTGTTGTTGATAATGCAACACTTTTTAAATATTGACCCTTTGCAGCTGCTGGTTTAGCTTTTATAATAGCTCCCATTAATGCTGTAAAGTTTTCAACTAATTTATCTTTACCAAATGATACTTTACCAATTGGGCAATGTATAATATTAGTTTTATCTAGTCTATATTCAATTTTACCAGATTTAATATCTTCAACTGCTTTTGCAACATCCATTGTAACTGTTCCTGATTTTGGATTTGGCATTAACCCTTTTGGTCCTAATAGTTTACCTATTCTACCAACTACACCCATCATATCTGGAGTAGCTACTATAACGTCATATTCAAACCAGTTTTCTTTTTCAATTTTTGGTAATAGTTCTTCACCACCAACAAAATCAGCTCCTGCATTTTTAGCTTCTTCTAATTTGTCACCTTTAGCAAATACTAAAACTCTTTGAGTTTTACCAGTACCGTGTGGTAATACAACAACACCTCTAACTTGTTGATCTGCATGTTTAGAATCAACACCTAATTTAACATGTAATTCAACAGATTCATCAAATTTTGCTTTTGGTAATTTTTCAATTACTTCTAGTGCTTCTGTTGGTTCATATTGTTTAGATGTATCAATCAATTTTAAACATTCTTGATATCTTTTTCCTTTCATTTTTACCTCCTTTGGTTATAACGAGCATATGCTCTCCCACTATAATTAGTCTTTTACAACAACTCCCATGCTTCTGGCAGTTCCTTTTACCATACTCATTGCAGCTTCGATTGAACCCGCATTTAAGTCAGGCATTTTTTTCGTAGCAATTTCTTTTACCATTTCTTGCGTAATTGTTGCTACTTTATCTCTATTAGGTTTACCTGAACCTTTTTCGATTTTAGCAGCTTTTTTAATCAATACAACAACTGGTGGAACTTTTGTGATAAAACTAAAAGATTTATCTGGATTTACAGTAATTACTACTGGTACGATTGTTCCGTCCATGCTAGCAGTTTTGTCATTAAATTGTTTTACAAAATCCATTATATTGATACCACTTGAACCTAATGCTGGTCCTACTGGTGGTGCTGGTGTTGCTTTACCAGCTTGGATTTGTAATTTAATTATTTTAACTCCTGGTTTTTCAGCCATTTATAACACCTCCTTTATGCTATACTTTTTGTATTTGTGAAAAGTCAAGCTCAACATTTGTTTCTCTACCAAACATTGAAACAATAACTTTAACTTTCCTTTTTTCTTTATTAATATCATTAACAACACCAATAAATCCTTCTAATGGGCCACTTATAATTTTAACATTTGAATTAATTTCATAGTCAACATTTATAGTTAAATCAATTAAGCCCATATTTTTCATTTCTTCATCTGTAAGAGGAACTGGTTTTGTTCCTGACCCTACAAAAGATGTAACAGCATGTGTATTTCTTACTACATACCAAGTTTCATCTGTCATAATCATTTTTATTAAAACATAACCTGGAAATACTTTTCTTATAGTTGATTTAGTTTTTCCGTCTTTAATTTCAATTTGTTCTTCCATTGGAACAACAATATCAAAAATCATATCTTGAAGTCCTCTATTGTCAACCATTTTTTCTAAATTCGTTTTAACATTATTTTCATATCCAGAATAAGTATGTATAACATACCATTTTGCTTCTGTTTCTTGATTATCTTGAGGCATCTTTTCTCCCCCTATACTTTAATTTTATTCTTGTGTAGTTGTTTCTTCTTGTGGTTGTACTTCTCCACCCTCTTGTATTTCACCTTCACTAGTTGTTTGTTCATTACTTCCTGTTAAATCTATTTCTCCGTTTTTTACTTGTACTAATACTTCTTCTAATTGTTCTACTCCGTAGAAATATCCGTACATACTTGCTGTGTTTTGATCCATTCCAAGATCAACAAGTTCATCAAGTATTTCTTGTTTTCTTATAGTTTCTTGTTTATATGCAGTTACTTTTCCTCCAGTTACTTTATCAACAGCAAAATCTCTTCCTTTGATAAATATGAAATCTAAAACAACTACTATAACACTAACTAAAATTACAATAAATATTACGGCTAATGTATTTTTAACAGTTTGTTTTCTAGTTGGCCAAATTACTCTTTTTAATTCACTTTTAAAATCTTTAAAAAAACCTTTTTTAGCTTTTGCTTGTTCTGCCATTTTTATTCCCTCCTTTAGAGTCTCAATTATTATTTTGTTTCCTTATGAGTAGTATGTTTTTTGCAGAATTTACAATGTTTACTCATTTCTACTCTATCAGGAGTATTTTTTTTGTTTTTCTTACTATCATAGTTTCTATTTTTACATTCTGTACATTCTAAAGTAATTTTTTCTCTCACTTTTGACACCTCCATTTTATATATGTATATCTACTTTTTTTCAAAAAAAAATAGACAACGATCATATATGCTATAATACTTTACCACATTTTTTGATCATTGTCAATTATATGACATATTTTTTTACGATTTTTTCGTATTTTTTTATATATCTGATTCATTTTGTAAACTATCATTAGTTATTTCATATATTTTGTATTTAAAATACTCTCCATTTGAATTTTCAGAAAATGTTATTTTCTTGTTTATTAGTTTAATATTTTCATTATTATCAAACAATTTCAAATTAGCTTGATCATCATTTATAATATACTGTTCTATTTTTTTTATATTTTCATTAAAATTTTCTAATTCATATGATAAATAGTATTCTGTAATATCAGCTATATATTTATCTCCATCTTTTGTTAAGTTTTTTAAATAAACTAATTTCTTAGAAGAAAATTCTTCTTTTGGTAATGTAAATAAAAACGATTTATTATTTTTGTCATAGTACATATATTTTAATAATTCACCATTCGTATTAGTTGTTATATTATCTGATATTGGTATATCAACATACAGATGCTCAAGCATCTTATACATATTATCTTCTAAAATATACATACTTATTTGTTCTGCATTCTTTGGAGTTATATTTCTTACTAAATTACTTGAATATAACATTTCCAACATACCTTTTATCAAATAATCATCTCTATCATTTAGTGGGCAAACAACATTAATATATTCAATATTACACATTTTATTAATAGTAAAATCATTTAAAAATATTGTTCTTAACTCTTGATTATTAATTGATGTATTAGTTGTAAAATACTTATTAAAATCTATATAGCTATATTTACTATAAAACTCATCTGTAAGTGGTATAGTAACCTTTTTGTTTATGTATAATGTTAAACTAATACAAATTATGATGAATATTGATATAATTATAACTACAATTTTAAATATTGGAATAGGATTTATATCTTTCATTCAATCACATCCTTAACTTCTTGAAATAAAACTAATTTATTATCAACAAACCTTAATCTTCCACTTATTGTTACGTATTTACCATATTCATTTAACATATCAACATATGTATTTATATAAACTTCATCATTTTTATTTATATATTTTCCATCTAAATAGTAATTAACTTGTATTTTTCCTTTATCCATATTTGAATTAATATCTTTTTCTTCCAGATAAATATAATAAAAATCAAAATTATCTGGAGAACAATATAAATATGTATCTTTATCAATTATTATATATTTGTTATATTTTCCATCCATGTTTTCCTTAAATTTAACCACTATCTTGTGATAAAAATTGTTACTACTATTTTCTTCTATTTTTGCATAGTTTCCTTGCAATATTTCGTTAGATAAATTTTCTATTGCTTTGTTGTCACTATAATCATATGTATATCCATTAATTACAGCTGTATAAATATCTCCTTGAACAGTTAATGATTCAATTGCAAATTTCTTGTCATGTCCTTCTTCTCTGTCACCTTCTTCAGATAGATATATGTATATTAAATCATTTTCTTGATTATATTCAATAATATCATTTAGGCTCTCATATACCTCATTAAATTTTACACCATTTACTTCTTCATATACTAATTCAAAATCAGATTTGTTAATATAATAATTAGGATTGTTTCCATTTATAACTGGTATATCAATATCATTACTTTCGTTTTTCATTAATAAATTTGTGTATTTTAAAACATTAATAGTATTTAATACTCTATAATAATTACCATATTGATTATCTTCTTCTATTTCATTGTAATTATTAACTATTTCATAAAATATTTTATTATCTAGAATTTCTTTTCTAATCTTCTCACTTATTTCAATATTCCCATTATTGGCAGTATATTGTTTCAAATCTAATGGTACATAATTTTGAGTAAATTCATCTGTAAAAAAAGATTCTTTATCAATATCATTATTATTGATATTAAGTAATAATATTATTAATATCCCTATTAAAACTATAATTAATATCGAAATTAAAATTATATGTTTTTTACTAATTATCATGATATACCTCCTATTAATAATTTACCACTTTTTATTCTAACCCAATCTGCCAAATGCATATAAATGTTGACTCCAATACATACCATTTATTGATGCATATTTTATGGGATCTCCACAATGTATCATCATACCATTTCCAGTGTATATTCCAACATGAGTTACAGGACTAGAAGTATTATACGTTTTTTCAAAAAAAACTATATCGCCTGGTTGTGCTTGATCTGCTGGTATTTTTGTACACTTATTGTATATTCCTTGTGCGGTTGTCCTAGGTAAGTTATATACACCTGATTTTGTATAAGTCCAACAAACAAATCCACTACAATCAAAGTTGTTTGGTCCGCTAGCACCAAATACGTATGCCTTACCAAGGTGTTTTTCAGCTTCTTGAATTAACTTTTGATACGTTACGCTGTCCATTCCTCCTGAGCCACCACCGGCCTCCACCCGGATTTGCAGCACCTCCTCCACCTGCTGGATTGGCACCTCCTCCACCTGCTGGTCTGACCGGTGGAATATATTGAGTTATTACTGGTGGTCTATATGGCTCTACAGTTATTGTACTTGTATCATCTAAACCTTGAAATATGTTTATAGTTGCTGACCATACACCAAATGAGCCAAATAAAAGAACACACCCAATTATATATGGTGTTAGCATTTCCTTCATTTGTGCTTTACCTTCTGCACCATCTGCCATTAATTTCATAGCAATTATAATTCCAGTAATTATTGCAACTATTGTTCCAATGGCCATACCCGCATTAGATATTCCTTTAATTAACGCTGTAAAATCTGCTCCATCCGAATAACTAATTGCATGTGCAATAAATGTTCTTGCACCTGTAATTGCTTCACCTAAGTCAAAAGCATATGCAGTTGTATTAAATATAGCAATTATTACAATAATTGTTACTATTATTATTTTTTTCATTTTACACCTCAATACTTCTATCAATCTTTATACACAGAATTATACACATTTAGGTTATCATTTATCATTCTTTCTATAGAATAATATCTATTTACAATATCTCTATTATATATTCCCATTTTTTCTGATTCTTCTTTTGATAAATCAAGTAATGTATTTATATCTTTTTCCAATATTTCTTCATTAGAAGCTATTGTATCTCTACAACAAAAATTAGTTTTAATTCCAACATCTAGTTTTTTGTCATCAAATATTCCAATATATCCTTCATTACCAGCTATAATTATTGGTTTTTCACATGCCATTGCCTCTAGTGCTGACCTACTAACACCTATAAATATATCTCCCATATTTGCGAACTTATATATATCAGATCTAGGCCCAACCATTATAATTGTTTTATTATTCATTATTGTATTTTTCTCGTTTGCTAAGTTGTTTAATTCATCAAATACATCTCCACCACCAACAATTACAATCTCCAAATTATTATTTTTTTCATATAATTTATCAGAAATATTAATTAATTGTCTTGCAACTAATGCTCTTGACTCATCTAATCTACTTATATATACTATTCTTTTTTTATTATTATCTAATCCAAATTCATTTACTATATCAGTATGATCTACTTGTTTTGAAAATTTTTCTGTATCTATTCCATTTACTGTTACAGTTATATTTTCTTCTTTAACTTTGTAATTATCCAATAAATATTTTTTTATATCATCACTAACAGCTATTGTTTTATCTCCCCAATTAGTAAGGTATTTCAATCCATTTTTAGTTGTAAATGTCCAATGTGCAGTTGTAACAAATGGAAACTTCATTTTTCTTTGTAATAATCCACATACAAATGAAGGTATCCTTGCATGTCCATGAACTACATCAATCTTTTCCTTAATAATTACATCTTTTAAAATATTATATGATTTTATTACATTTCCAATATTTTTATTATGCAAAGGTGCTTTATAGTGTTTTATGTTTGCTTCATTTAATTCTTTTACATAATCTCCTCCATTAGATGCAACAATAACTTGCTCTCCTCTTTTTACCAATCCTTTTGCAAGTTCTAAAATATGAGTCTCTGCACCACCTATGCCCATTCCCATTGTCACTAATAATATTCTCATTCTATTCCTCCACTTTTTCAATACTAATTACAAAACCTGTTTTATCAATATACTTAGTTCTTATCTTTTTAGTTTCTCCTACCAATATTTTTATTAATCCATTAGCTAAATACTCATTGTTATTTATTGTTCCACTAGTTTCTACAGTTAATATTATATTTACTTTATCTGGCATTTCTTTCATTACAATTTCACCATTTAATCCATCAAATGCTTCCTTATATGGTTCTATCATTATTTCAGAAACTTTTCCTATTTCAACACCACTAATAGTATCTAATACTATATCATCTTTTCTTATAGCATCTGCTGTTTCTTGTAATGTGTTTTCTATTCTAATTGCAAATTTAAAATTCTGATATTTAACTTGACTTGCTGTTGAAGGCATTACTTTATTTATATATTTTCCGAAAACACCATATAACAATATTATTGCAACAATAACTATTATAATGTCTATTATACTTATCTTTCCAAACAATTTACCGTTTTCATGCATTATCTTCATTTACTTCTCCTACCTTTCAAAAGACACAACATATCCCTTACCAGAATAATTTGGTCCTCTTAAAAATATGTCTTTTCCTACTCTTATTTCATAATCCTCTGTTGTTTTAAAATCTGTTTTATTATCTTTTAGACTAGCTTTGATTAACAATCTAACATCAACTAATCCATCGACTTTTGAACTCACAAACTGTTCATTATCATAATCTTTTATAATTCTTTCAGATGGAATTATTTCAAAAGAAACTACTTCGCCAATATAGTTATTGTTTTCATTATCATAAACTTTATCACCAATATTAATATAATTTTGTATTTCTTGTTTTGACTCTTTTAAAACAATACTGAATTTTTGCTCTGTTAAATTTGTTATAACCCTATTACTCCTAGATAAATATTTATATCCAATTATTATACCTGCAATAAAAATTACTAGAATTATAATATCTATAATATTTATTTTTCCAAACAATTTTCTATTACTAAAAACTTTACTCATACTATTTCACCATACCTTCATATACTTTTTCAATATTTTTTGCATACACTTTTGATGTAAATTTTTCATTAAATATTTCTATACTTCTTTTTGATAAATACTCATATTTATCATTATCATTTATAATGCTAATGATTTTATCAGCCATATCTTTTGAATCTTTAATATTTGTTAGCAAACCATTTTCATTATCAAAAATAACTCCTGGATTACCACCAAACCTTGTAACAACAGCAGGTATTCCTAGACTCATTCCTTCAAGTAGTGATAAGCTTGTAGCTTCTGTTCCATAAGAACAATTTACTTGTAAATCTAATATATTTAATATTTCTGCTATATTTGTAATAAACCCTGTAAAAATAACTGTATCTTCTAATCCTTTTTGTCTAACCATTTCTTTTATTTTGTTTTCAATAGAACCTGTACCAATTATTAAAAATTTATAATTATTACCCAATTTATTTTTTATAATTTCTGCAGCTTCAACAAAATACTCATGACCTTTAACTTCCTCAATTCTTGCCATAATACCAATTACTTTATCATCTGGCTTTATATTGTATTTTTGTCTTACTGATTGTTTAACTTCATCTGGTACTCTTTCTACTGCATTTACACCATTTAAGACCACTTTAACTTTATTAGCACTTATACCTTCTTTAACTAAATTCTCTTTTGCTGCCTCTGCAACAGCTATTATATCATTTGATAGTCCTTCATTTACAAATCTATTAATCTTCCTTACTATACTGTAATTATACTTTTTGCTAACTGGAAAAACGCAATGTCTTGTATAAACTACTTTTACATTTTTGCAAAATTTTGCAGCTATTTTTGCTGACAAACTTGAATGTGTATGTACTATATCTGGCTTTTCATCTTGAATCACTTTTTTTAATTTTAATATTGCTTTTATATCAAACGATTTATCTTTCATTCCATCTATTTCAATTACAGGAACATTTAATTTTAGTATTTCTGGTTTTAATAAACTATCTTTTGGTAAAACTACTTTTAACTCTATTTTCTCTTTATCATAATTTTTAGAATATGTAACAACACATCTACCCGCTCCACCAATATTTGTGTCACTTATAATATTTAATACTTTAATCATTTAACAATTTCTCCTCTTTATTAATATTTTTTCTATATGTTACTGCCATTGATATAAACATCCAGAATATTAATACTACTCTGTAGTTATACCAAGTGTTATCAAATACACTTTGTACCATATAGCCAGATAATCCAGATATAAAACCAATTAAATATACCTTATCTGAAAATGATACAACTTTCTTTAATCCGCTAAATAAATATTGAAAAACTTTAAATATTAATATTACAAAACAAATAATACCAACTATTCCTGTTTCAATAATTGTTTGTAAAAATAAGTTATGTGAATGTGGCGCTCCTACTTCTCTTTGTGCATATAAAGGATATATTTTATTAAAAGCAACTTCACCTTGCCCTAATGGCATATACCAATATTTCTTTATCATCTCTACACATGCTACCCATATAGATACTCTGTATGATGTAGAAGTATCTTCCATATTACCTATACTAGTAAATCTATTGATTACTGATTTTGGTAATACAAACGGCATACTTAAAAGTCCTGCTATAAATAACAATATAAACTTAAAATTTAGTAATATAACATATACACAAGCTGCAAAAATCAAACCTAAATAACATCCTCTTGAATATGTTAATACTAAACATATCGCCATAACACATACTAATAAAAATATTATTGATTTTTTAATAACTCCTTTATTTGCAAAAAACATACTTACACCTAATGGTATTACTAATAGCAAATACTCTCCTAGTACATTAGGATTTTCAAGTGTAGAATATACCCTTATTTTCAAGTTTTCAAACAACTCTTTGTCTACCCAAGTACTACCATAAAAAGTAGCAAAAATATATTGATATATACCATATAATGATACAAATACACCTGCTATAAGAAACACATATATCATACCCTTAATTTCTTTTTTTGTTTCAATACTGTTTATTATAATAAAATAAAACAGTATAAAACTTCCTACAAGCATTCCTATTTTTATACTACTACTTGGATCAATTGATGTTATAGCACAAAAAGCATATACCAACAAAAAAATTAAAACAGTAGAATTAACTGGTGTATATTTGAATTTAAAATCTTTATCCAAACAGACTTTAATTATGAATGATAAAAAAGTAAATAAAACCACATATAATATTGTCATTGTTGGTACAAATGGCGCTAATGCTACCACAATTCCAATCCAAATATATGTTTTACCTAATATACTATTAGCTAAAATCTTATCTAATCTGCAAAATTCAAATATTTTTCTTACTATATTTATTATCCCGTAAATAATCTTAGTAATTAAACTTTCTTCGTTTTTTTTACTATTATCAACTTCTTTTGTTAACCAATTATATATACCACTATTTCGTATAGTATTTTCTAGTAAATCGCAAAATGATATAATCACTTTATATACAAAGCTATTTATTATAGCTGTTTTTAAAAAAAATATTATCTTAACTATAATGTTATATATAAAACTATTTTTTATTGTCTCCATTTTTCCTCCAAAATAAATAGAATATATTTTCTTCATATATTCTATCAAAACTATTGTATATTAACAAGTGCTAGGTCAAAAATAATTCGTTTTTTACAAATAAAAACATAATATAAGAAAAAGAATACTTATATTTTTTGTTTCAATAAATTAAAAACTTTAGAAATTTTCTAAAGTTTTTTTGTGGGTTATATATCTCTATTTTGACCTTTTAATAATTCTAATTGACTAATTAACAGTGATTCCATTTTTGCTTTATATACATCAAATTGTTTTTGTAACTCATCATACTCGATTTGTTTGGCTGTTAATTTCTGATTAATATCAGATAATGATTCACTAACCTTTTGATTAGCACTAGCAAGTATTGTTTCAGCTTCTTTTTTAGCATTTTCTTTAACTTCTTCTGCTGTATTTTGTGCAAGTATTAATGTACTTTGAAGCATATCTTCCATTGACTTGTAGTGTGTTATACCATCATTTAAAGAAGATGTTTTATCTTTTAATTCTATATTTTCTTTATATAGAGTTTCATAATCTTTTAATATATCATCTAAAAACTCATCAATTTCATCTGTATTATATCCATTAACTAATTGTTTTGAAAACTTCATATTTTCTATTTCCAATGGTGTTAACATATACATCACATCCTCTATTTTAATTTATTCTAATCTTGCCTATTTATCATTTCCATTATTTAATCCAAGAAACACCTAATTTGTTTTTTAATTCTTCCCTAGCCATTTCATTTGTTATTTCATAATTAAAAGGAGCTACTAAAAATATTGAATTTGATACTTTTGAGATATTTCCATCTAAGCCATATACTGCACCACTTACAAAATCAATTATTCTTCTCGCAACATCTTTATTCACAAATTCTAAATTTACAATCACAGATTTTTTTTCTTTCAAATGTTCACAAATCTCTTGTGATTGTTCAAAAGAATTTGGTTGTAAAATAACTACTTTAATTTGAGATGAATTTGGTAAATTTACTACTTTTGATTTCTTTCTTGAAAAGAAATCTTCTTTAAAACCATTATCAACATCTTTTTGTTCATTTACTTCTTCAATGTAATCATCTTCATATTCTTCTTCGTCACCTTCACTTCCAAATCCTAAAAGATTTAAGAACTTATTCATTCCACCCATTGCAAATACCTCCTATATTTTTTTATTATATTTTATTACTATATTATTATATATATATTATTATTTCATTTAGTCTAAAAAGTCAATATTTTAGCTTGTTGTAATATAAAATTAACATTCTTGTAATATAATTGTAATATACTACTTATTTATGATTAATTCGTCATATATTGTTATATTTCTACCTATATCACTGTTAGTTAATCCTAAACTTTTAATATCCTCATCATCTAAATTATCTATAATTGAATAATTTTCATTTTGCTTTAGCACTTTTACCCTTACAACTTCTTGTTTTGCATATTTCAATAATGTAACTGTTGCATTATTATCTTGTCCAGTTATACAAGAATTCGGTACCTTTAAGCCTTCATATTCCCACCAAATAATATCAAAACTTACTTTTCTATATCCAATTAGCTTTTCAACATTATTTGTTATCTTCAAAAATATAGTTTTTCCATTATCCTCATCAATAATTTTATCTATAACTGCATTCGTTTTTTCTGCGCCATCATAATTTAATCTTATTTTTAATTTATCACCAACATTTAAATTATCTTTGTGTGCATCATCTATATGCGTAACTAAATAGCAATAATAATTATCTATTACTTTTATGGCTTTAGTACTATTTGAAACTAATTCATCTGTTCTAATTTTATAACCTTCAAATTGATTATATGTTGTTTTTTCCAAACTCTCAATTGTAAATATATTTTCTAAATCATCAATTCTTGTTGATATTACCCCTGAAACAGAAGATCTTATATAATCAGTTGATTCATTTAGTTTTTTCTCATAACTATTTCTTTCTTCAATTAAACTTTTCAAATTAGATCCTGAAGAACTTAATTCACCAGTAATTTTAGCTTTTTTTTCTAATAATGTATTTATCTCTTCTTTATATTGCAATATTTCTTGCAAAGAATTTGTATTATTCATTTTTAGTGATAATTCTTCTATTTGCTTTTCAAGTTTTTTAGTATCATTATTATATATATCATTTTGCTCTTTCATTATACTTTGTATTCTAACATCTAATTCTTGTATTTTAGTTTCCCATTGCTGATTTGTTTTACTAAAGTATGTACCTATAATTTCGTTTTTAGATACTCTACTTCCCTCTGTTTTTGTTAATTTAATATCAGATACCATGTTAGTATCTATTATCTTTTCATCACGTATAACATAGCCTATTGCAGATTGTTCATCTGATATCTTCCCTTGCACTATAGTTATTTTATTAACTGGCTTATATATTAAATTAACAAACATATAAATTAGATATGTAAAAAATATAAGCATAACTATAATTTTTACAACATTTAATTTAGTTTCATTACTATTTTTTTTATTTTTGTTCACTATTTTTTTTTCTTTAGTTTTCACTTATACCACCTAAACCAATTTTATAACATAGTTGGATTTTTTTCAACATATGTTACAAATATTTATATAATTATTTACAATTACTTTACTATTTTTAAAATTTAAATAATTCATTAGGAGTACATTCTAATATAGTACATAATTTTTGTATATTTGCATATTTAATAGATTTTGTTCTATTATTAATCATATTATCAAAGTTTGTATAACTCATTGTTTCTATTTTATTAAATAACCAATATTTTGATTTGTCTTTCTTTTTCAATAATTCAATTACATTTAATTCAACCATATTTTTTTACCTCCAGACAACATCATTTTATATTATATCTTTTAATTGCATAACTCATGTTTTTGTTATATAATGTTTATGTGATATAGTAAGGAGATGATATTTTGAATAATATAAAGAAGTATAGAAAAATGCGTAAATACACGCTTTTACAATTATCTAAAAAAACTAATTTATCAGAAGGTTATTTGTGTCATTTAGAAAATGGTACTAGAAATAATCCATCTTTTAAAACAATGAAAAAAATATCTGATTCGTTAGAAACAGATATTAGTGATTTATTTTACTTTTAATTTAAATAACTCGTTAGGAGTACATTCTAATATAGTACATAATTTTTGTATATTTTCATATTTAATTGATTTTGTTTTATTATTAATCATATTATTAAAATTTGTGTAACTCATTGTCTCAATTTTATTAAATAACCAATATTTCGATTTGTCCTTCTTTTTCAATAATTCAATTACATTTAATTCAACCATATTTTTTACCTCCAGACAACATTATTTTAACCCATATCTTTTAAATTCATAACTCACATTTACGTTACATAATGTTTTCATAAGGTATATTTGATATTAAGTTAATTATACACGAATTACGCATAAAATATATCATTTACACACTTCTTTAAATTTTTCAAATAATTTCTATTGACAACACATATCAAAATATGTTAATATAAATACTGTTCTAATACATGCGGATGTGGCGGAACTGGCAGACGCACTAGACTTAGGATCTAGCGGGCAACCGTGCAGGTTCAACTCCTGTCATCCGCACCAATAGAGTAACAAAAACCTAGATATTTCAATATATCTAGGTTTTTCATTACTATTTTGCCGTAATTTTGTCTATTACGAATACTTAATTTTATTTTATGAGTATTATATTATGTCTCTTAAAATCTCTGTTATGTTTTTCATATCTTTTTCAAAAGACATTATTGTTATTAATATATTTTTACTTTTATTGACAATAATATATTGTCCATTACTACCATCTCTAAGAACGAATCCATCTTTTGATATGAAAGTATAATATCCAACACCTATTTTAGGTAAAACTCTTTCTGGTTTATATATTTGCAAAGTTTCTAATTGCATTTTACACATTTCTTTAATCCAATATTCTGGAACAACCTGTGTATTATCGTATTTTCCATTATGTAGCAAAAGTTGACCTATTTTATGAAAGTCAGTATGTTTTAAATATAGCTGCGTACAACCTGGGCAATACTTTCCATAGTTATCCCATACAAATTTATTTATATTTAACTTTTTAAAAATATTTTCATTTATAAAATCACATAAATTTATTTTAAATTTTTCTTGAAAAAATACAGATATTATAAATGGCTCAACATTGTTATATGCGAATCTGTCTCCAACCTCATATGGAATATCATAATTCAAAGCATATTCTAGTAATTTGTCTTTATCAATATCTTCAATAAATCTTTCTGACATCATTTGACTTTCATACCCAGTAGTATGTGTTAAAAGATTTTTTATTGTCCATTTTTTTATTTTGTCTAAATTTGAATTGTTTTTTACAACAACTAAATCTTTAATTATAGGATATACCTTAGTTTCTAAATCAAACATATTCCTATCTATTGCAATACCAACAGCCATAGCAGTTAGCAATTTACAGCAACTTCTTAATTCATGTAAATCTTCATCCTTATATATAAGTTTGTCTATATTGTTATTTTGCTCAACAAATATGCTGTCAATGTTAAAGCTAGCTATTGAACTTGTAAGCTTGTTAACATTTTGCTTTATATCATTAATATTTATCATTATATTCTCCTTGTATTTTTTTTATATAAAAATATCATATATTTATGTTTTTGTAAATAACTTTTATATATTTAAAAACTAATTAAAATTTTTAAATATATTTTAAAAAATGTATTGACAATTATATAATTAACTTGTAAAATAAGAACAGATGTTCAGAATGTTTGTTCTAGGGAGGTAATAAATATGTCAATATTAAATAATAGAAAATCTAATTTAAATAATTCATATTTAGCTGTTAGTATTTTAGGAAAAAGCCTTAAATTAAATATTAATTATATAAATGGTTTTGATATAAAATTAATTGAAAAAAATTGTGAACTTCATTTATATTTACCTAAAAAATATAAAAATAAAGATAATATTGATATAATAAACTTAGCAATAAGAAATCTATATGATAAAGTTGCTGAAATAGAAGTTGAAAATGCTATGGAACTTGCAAGACATATTGTAAATTTTGCACCTGAAGATTATTTAATAAAAAGAATAAATGACGGATTTTATAAATCAAATAAAAGTTTAATTATAATTAATCCTGATATTGTTCAGTATAGTAGAGAAACAATAAATACAACTGTTATACAAGCCTTCTGTAAAGCAAAATATAGATCTAATTCAAATAGCTATAAAGAGTTATTGCAAATGTCAATGAAAAAATACGAAAATTACTTTAATGATGATGTTAAAGTATCTTAAAAAAGTAACTATGTATTACAATTAATACATAGTTACTTTTTCTCTTTTTATTTTATTTTTAATTAGCTATTCTTTCTGGCTCACTATAATCTACTCCAAATGTTTCAACAGATATATCTTTAATTACTGGTGGATTTACTGGTCTATTAGCTTCTAATGAATAATTATCTCTTGTTACTACTTCAACATTTTGTAATTCTTCAACTATTTCAATTCCTTCTATTACTTCACCAAAAGCTGCATAATCACCATCTAAATATGGAACATCAGCACTTGTTATAAAAAATTGTGTTGTAGCACTATCATATGGCATACTTTTTCTTGCCATAGATAATGTACCTTTTTTATGTGATAAGTTATTTTCATATCCATTTGCTTCAAACTCTCCAACTATTGAATAATCTGACTGTCCCATTCCTGTTCCTTCCTTATCTCCACCTTGTATCATAAAATCAGGAATAGTTCTATGGAATATTAATCCATTATAGAAGTCAGAGTTAGCTAAATATATAAAATTCTCTACTGTTGTAGGTGCTATTTCTGGATGCAATTTTATAACTATTTTTCTATCATCTTCCATTGTAATTGTTGCTATTGGATATTTATCACCTATATCTTGATATTTTGTTGGTTTAATCAAATTCTTCTCCTCCTTATTTACATTTTGTATGTTTTGTGAAGATGCATTGCTTTTAACATCTTTTTTTTCATTATTAACTTCAACTATAACAATTACACCTATTATAGCAATTATAATTAATAAAAATATTATTGTAAATCTATATTCTTTTAGAAAATTACCCATTATATTTTCCTCCCATTAATGTATTATTACTTGTATTGGATAAAATACTTCACCTTCATATCTTCCATAAACACTAACTTGGTCATTTTGTTTAATATCATCAATTGTTTTACCAACACCATTTTGTGTTTTTATTAATGTTTCATCTTCATCTAAGAAAATCATTAATACTTGTCCTTCATCATTTTTTATAGTAAATACATAAATCTTTGGCAATACTTTTTGTATAGTACCTGATATTATTTCAATATTTGTTAATGTTTCAACTTTTACTTTCTCTACTCCATTATTTGTAATACTTAGTTTAACATCCATACCTAATCTTAAGTCATATATATCCCCAATTGCTCCATCAAAATCGAACTCACAATTACTTGCTATTTCATATTTGTTAATTTCTTCTTTTAAATTTTTTATTGAAATATAACTTTGTTTTCCAATTGTTATTTCTTCAATCATACCAACTTCTGTATAATTTATTAATCCTGAAACAACTTTAACAACTTCATCATTTACTAATTTTAATTCAATATCTTCATTTGATTTTATATCTGATAATAATATGTTTTGTCCAGTTTTATTTTGTATAATTAAATCTTGATCTGTTAATTTATATATTCTTTCTTGATTGTTTTCGCTTACACTAATATATGGAATATCTTCAATAAGCTGGCTAGATATATATTTTGCATATATAGTTTTTTCTATATTATCAACTGTCATCTTAACAATCTCATTATCTTTTATATATGCAGTAATTTTATCATTTCTCTTTAATATTGATTTTTCTATTTTCTCATTATTTATATATACTTCAAGTTTACTTGATAAATCATATTCAGTTGTACTATTTGAAATTAGTAGTATAACCGTATTATCATCAAAATTAATATCATTTATATATCCAGAAACTTTTGTTAAACTTCTTTCATATATAATATTATCTATTCTACATAATATTGTAGCTATTTGTGCCCTTGTAACAAATCCATTTGGATCAAATAAATTATCATAACCTATCATTAGTCCTATTTTATTTACATATTCAACATATGGTAAATATTCTTCTTTTATTAAATCAGAATCATCAAATATTGATAATGCAAATTTATTTACCTTATCATCATCACCTAAAAGTTTTACAAATATAAAAGCCGCTTCTTGTCTAGATAAATGTTCTTTTTCTTTACCATTTCCTAATGTTTCTAAAATATATCCCCTATCTATTACGCCTTTTTTTAGTAAAAATGATATTTCTCCAATTGCTTCTGTTATACCTGCATTTTTTAAAATATCTGTATATTCTAATTTTGCATCTTCAATTAACTCTTTGTTTTCTTCTTCATAATATCCCATTAATCTTGAAAACATCAAAAATGCATGTGATTTAATTATATATTCATCTGGTCCAAACGTACCATCTTGTTTTCCAAGTATTACCCATTTTTCTGCCATTTGCTTTATTTCGTTTTCAGCCCAATGTCCTTTTGTATCCGAAAACGAGATACCTGCAGCCATATAAACCGTAGAAAATGTAATTAAGCATATCATTACTAAACTAATTACTTTTTTAAACATAATTCATCACTCCTATTTTTAGTACTATATCCTAGTACCATTTTTATTATACTATATTGTTATACATTATATCCATACTTTTTATAAAATTCATTTCTAAAATCCATTAATCTATCTTCTTCAATTGCTTTTCTCACATTTTCCATAAGATTCATTGTGAATTTCAAATTATGAATACTAAGCAAGTGTGCCCCTAATATCTCATTACATTTAATCAAATGTCTTATATATGCTTTTGTGTGATTTTTACAAGTATAACAATCACACTCATCATCTAATGTTGTAAAATCTCTTTCATATGTTGCGTTTCTAACTGTAATCTTTCCTTTTGATGTCATAGCTGTTCCATTTCTTGCTATTCTAGTTTGAAGTACACAATCACACATATCTATTCCTCTAAGTACTGCTTCTATTAAATAATCAGGTGACCCCACACCCATTAAATATCTAGGTTTATCTTGTGGTAAAAACTTAGTAGTATGTCCTAATACATCATACATTATTTCAGCTGGCTCACCAACACTTAATCCACCTACAGCATATCCTGGGAAATCAATTTCTACTAACTCTTTAGCACTTTGCTCTCTTAAGTCTTTAAACATACCACCTTGTACAATTCCAAATAATGCTTGTTTATCTGTATTTTTATGATATTCTTTACAACGTTTTGCCCATCTTGTAGTTAAATCTTTTGATTGTTTTGTATATTCATAATCTGCACCATATTTAACACATTCATCAAATGCCATCATTATATCTGAGCCTAGACTATTTTGTATTTCCATAGATATTTCTGGTGATATAAAATGTTTTGATCCATCTAAATGTGATCTAAACTCAACACCTTCTTCTGATATCTTTCTTAAATCACCTAAACTAAATACTTGGAAACCACCACTATCTGTTAGTATTGCTCTATCCCAATTCATAAATTTATGTAATCCACCCGCTTCTTCAATTAACTTATGCCCTGGTCTTAAATATAAATGATATGTATTTCCTAATATTATTCTAGCATCTAACATATCTTTTAATTCATCTTGTGTCATTGACTTTACTGTTGCTTGTGTTCCAACTGGCATAAACACAGGTGTTTCTATTATTCCATGAGGAGTATGTATTCTTCCTCTTCTTGCCCCAGTTTGTTTACATGTATGTAATAATTCGTATTTTATTGCTGACATTTCTTTCTCTCCTTTATTTTATAAACATTGCATCACCAAAACTAAAAAATCTATATTTTTCTTGTACAGCAATGTTATATGCATTTAATATATTTTCTCTACCTGCTAATGCTGAAACTAACATTAAAAGTGTTGACTCTGGCAAATGAAAATTTGTAATTAATTTATCTACTAGTTTAAAGGTATATCCTGGATATATAAATATACTTGTATCCCCTCTTGTAGGATGTATCTGACTATTTTCATCTAATTCTAAGCTTTCAAGTACCCTGCATGATGTTGTTCCAACACATATAACTTTCCCACCGTTTTTTCTTGTTTCATTTATAATATTACAAGCATCTTCATCAATATGAAAATATTCACTATGCATTATATGTTCATCAATATTTTCAACTTTAACTGGTCTAAAAGTTCCAAGTCCTACATTTAGTGTTACATGTGCTATTTTTATACCTTTATCTTGTAACTTTTGTAATAACTCATTTGTAAAATGAAGTCCTGCTGTTGGAGCAGCTGCTGATCCTTTTTCATTTGCATATACTGTTTGATATCTATCTTTGTCTTGTAGCTTTTCATGTATATATGGTGGAAGTGGCATAATACCAATTTTATCTAATATGTTTTCAAAAACACCATTATATTCAAATTTGACTAGCCTATTTCCATCTTCAATTACCTTCAATACCTCTGCTTTTAGTTTTCCTTCACCAAATTCAAATTTAGCACCTGGTATAGCTTTCCTGCCTGGCTTAGTTAATACCTCCCATATATCATTTCCTTTGTTTTTAAGTAAAACAAATTCCATTTTACCACCTGTTTTTTCTTTACTTCCGTATATTCTAGCAGGTATAACTTTTGTATCATTTATTACCAAGCAATCGTTTTCATTTATATATTCAATTATATCTGTAAATACTTTATGCTCTATCTTACCACTAGTTTTATCTAAAACTAATAATCTAGATGCATCCCTTTTTTCAATTGGTGTTTGTGCTATTAACTCTTCTGGTAAATCATATGTAAAATCACTTAATTTCATTTTTTCATCTTCCTAACTCTATATTTCCGTATAATTATATTATATTTTCATAAAAAAATCTACATATATATTGTGTTTTAACAAATTTTCATAATTTCATCATATTTTCATTGAAAAAAGAGTGTTTTTGATGTATTATCTATACGGAGGATATTATGATTAATTGGTTTACTTCAAAAGAAATATTAGATAATAGTAAAATGATACTAACAAACACATATAATAAAACAGCAGAGTTATTGCAAACTTTAAATATCAAAAGCAGTTTATTTGTTGTTTTTGGAAAAAATTTAGAGCTTGATAATTTACTAAAAATTAATAATATAAATTATATGTTTTTTAACAAAAACTGTTATAAAAGATATTTTAAAACTATAAACATAAATGCTATTCATAATATATTCTTTATTTACGATTTAAATGAATTAGATTATAGCTTAGATGTTATTGCTAAAGCATTAAAATATGTGAAACAATTTTGTAACAAAAATAGAATACATTTTGGTATTAACTATAACAAAAACATATTGTTGTCAAATATAGTTGTTCCTACTTCATTTGATTATACAAATACAAATGACATGAATATTGTAAATGATATTGCAAATTTAAATATCTGTTTTAATATTAACGATAAGAAAAAACTATATGAATATATTTATGATGTTTGTTGTGATTATTTAGATAATGAGTTTACAAAAAATCATTATTGTGATTTTTCAAATAACACATGTATTGCAAATAGAGAAAACAAAACATGTAATAAAGATAATGGATGTTGCTATACTATTAAATACCAAGGATATCTTGATTTTGAAAATACTGGTTTATGCAAGTATCAAAAAAGTGGTAAATGCCAAATAAAGTCAATTACTTGCAAATTATATACTTGTGCTTTTTATAAAAAGCAAGGAATTAGATTTAAACCAAATGATATATTTTTAATTAAATATTTCTTTACAAATAAACAAAAATTAATTTTATTATATAATTTCTATAAAGATAAATCTGAAATGATAAATAAATTGTTAGAAAAAAACAATGTACCATATCTTGTCTATTATCTAACAGGTTCATATTATATAAAAGATTAGTATTATTAAATTAACACAATATATATATTATTTTCATATTATATATATATAATTTTAGGAGAGTGATTTTATGTCAAATATTAGATTAGCAGTTGTAGGTGCTACAGGTATGGTAGGTAATATGTTTTTAAAAGTATTGGAAGAAAAAAACTTAGAAATTGATGAATATGTTTTATTTGCTTCTGAACGATCAGCAGGTAAAAAAGTTCAGTTCATGGGTAATGAATATGAGATTCAGCTGCTTAATGAATCTTCTTTTGATAGTGGTTTTGATTATGCATTATTTTCAGCAGGTGGAAGTGCCAGTTTAAAATATGCTCCAATAGCAGCATCAAAAGGATGTATTGTTATTGATAATAGTAGCGCATTTAGAATGGATGAAAATGTACCATTAGTAGTTCCAGAAGTAAATCCAGAAGATATTTTTATAAATAACGGAATAATAGCTAATCCAAATTGTTCAACAATTCAAGCAGTTGTACCTTTAAAACCATTGCATGATAAATATATGATAAAAAGAATAGTATATTCTACATATCAATCTGTATCAGGTGCAGGTAGTAAAGGATTCCATGATTTAGAAAATGGTGTCAAAGGAAATAACTTACCACTTGAAAAATTCCAATACCCTATATTTGATAATTGTATTCCACAAATTGATGATTTTTTAGACAATGGATATACAAAAGAAGAAATGAAAATGGTTAATGAAACAAGAAAAATATTACATGATGATAATATACAAATAACTGCAACAACAGTTAGAGTTCCTGTATATTATTCACATAGTGAATCTATAAATATTGAATTTGAAAAAGATTTCGATTTAGATGAACTTAGAAATCTTTTATCAAATTATCCGGGTATTATATTAAAAGATGACATAAAAAACAATATTTATCCTATGGTAATTGATTCAACAGGAACAGATGAAGTGTATGTTGGAAGAATTAGAAGAGATTTTTCAATTAAATCAGGTGTTAATTTATGGGTTGTTGCAGATAATATTAGAAAAGGCGCTGCATCAAATGCTATACAAATACTTGAAGAACTACTAAAAAGAAGACACAATTAAGTGTCTTCTTTTACATTTGAAATTTAGAATTTTTTACTGTATTGATATGTTTTAACCGGTTGTCCTGTTTGTGATGGATTTGTAATTATAACCATATTTTCTCTCACAGCATTGTCATTCTTTTCTCCTGCAACATGTCCGATTATCTTTGCATCCAAGTTATATTGCGCACAAACATCGATAATTTTATTACCATCTTCAATTGTATCAACATACAGTTCCATACCCACTCCCATATTAAACGTTTTATACATATGAGAATAATCAATATTTTCAGATTGTTGTATCAGCTTAAATATCGGAGGTATAGGTGGTAAAATATCCTTTATATAATATAAATTATAATCTGGATTTCCAAACCCAATACATTTGGTAAGTCCTCCACCTGAACAATGTATAATACCATTAATTTTTACATTTCCGAATATTTCATTTAATACAGGCGTATATGTCCTTGTTGGTGAGAGTAATAAATCTGCAATTGTAACTTCAGTTCCAGGGATTGCTCCGATATAATCAAGCATATACTTTCCACGAAATACATTGTTAATATCAAGAGTTCCATCAATAACCTCTGTATATTTTCTATAATACGGAGATAAGAGTACATTTATTGCAAGTGTAAGACCATTACTTCTTATACCTGAATTATATCTGTCCTCATATGTTGTTTGACCAGCTGATGAAAGTCCAACAATAACATTACCAGGAATAATATTTGAACAATCAATAACTTTATATTTTTCAATAAAGCCAACTGTTGTTGCATCAAGTCCCATTGTAGTTGTATAACTTCCGACATCAGCCGTTTCTCCACCTGCCTCAATAATATTAACACCAAGTTTTTTCATTTTCTCAAAAAAATCTGCATAACCTGATATAATTGTTGCAACATCTTCATCAGATATCCGATTGGAGTTTCTTGAAATGTGATTTGATATTTGGATATCATTAACTATTCCGACAGCTGCCATGTCATCAATATTCATTACAACAACATCTTGCGGTAACCGCTTTAAATATTCCAAATACCTGCTGTTTCCTTCCCGTTTCATCAAATATACCAAATTAGATTTTGTGCCTGCTCCATCTGAATGTATAACCTGTACAAATTCACCATCAAAAAATTCAGGTAATGAATCAGGCATCGGTAAAATTTTACAAAAAGCACCAGGAAACAATCCTTTTGATAAATTCTTTATTGCTTTATGAACACCCTCCTTACTTGACGATACACCCAATTGTGCATACGGATCCACTTTTTTTGACTCATCTTGTTTTCCTCCTTCTAAATAAAATAAAAGAATTAATTTACATAATTTTCTCGTATATTATACCATAATTATACTAATTGTCAATATTTATAAAGGTAACTACTGGTATATGTGGTAAATTAAATACTCTTACTGGTAATCTTCCTATTCCTAATCCAGCACTTACTATAAGGTTACTATTATTTATACTATATATTCCTTTACTATATTTAGGAAAAAAACTGACATCTGGTGATAATACACCTCCTAATACTGGTAACCTCATTATTCCACCGTGAACATGTCCACTAAATACTAAATCAGCTCCCCACTTTTCATATAATTCATAATATAGAGGATTATGTGTAAGTAATATATTGTATTCATTTGCATCACATTTTCCAATTATTTTCTCAATATCATCAACAGTTAACTTTATGTTATATTTACTTCTACTATCTTGATAATATCTAAGTGGATATGTTAAACCATATATATTAATTTTCGTTTCTCCTTTTACAATTTCAGACATCTCATTATCTAAAACATTAACATTATATTTTTCTAATTCATAGGTCATATCATTAATAATATTTTTTTTATTATCTTGTTCATGATTACCATAAACATAGTACATTTCATATTCTTGTATCTGTTTTATCAAATTAATAAATGCTTCATAATTTGTATCTCTACTACTTATCATATCACCTGTTATTACTATAATATCAGGGTTTATTTTTTTTATTTTATTTGTTAATTTTACATTATCTTTTCCAAAGCTCGTATTATGCAAATCAGATAAATGAACAATCTTAAAATTATTAAACTCATCTGATATCTTAGTTGAATTAACAGTATATTCACTAATTTGAATTATATTGTTATTTAAATATACAAATATTCCTATACAAAATATTATTACTGCAATTATTATTACTATTTTTATATTTTTCATATTTATCTCCCATATTTCTATAATTTATTATATAGATATATTATATATTTTTTTTCAAAAAATCTACCTATTTTTTGTATTTTATAATATAATATATGTGTAAGGGGGAATTTATTATGAAGGATAAAATTTTTACCGGTAGTGGTGTTGCTATTGTCACACCTTTTACCGAAAATTCAATTGACTTTAATAAATTTGGGGAATTAATAGAATTTCAAATTCAAAATAATACAAAAGCAATTATTGTTTGTGGGACAACTGGTGAATCTTCTACAATGTCTGATACAGAAAAGAAAGAAGCAATAAAATTTGCAGTAGATAAAGTAAATCATCGTATTCCTGTTATAGCTGGAACTGGTGGAAATAATACAAGTTATTCAATAGAATTATCTAAATATTGTGAAAGTATAGGTGTTGATGGTTTATTACTTGTAACACCATACTATAACAAAACTACACAAAAAGGATTAGTTGCACATTATACTAAAATAGCACAAAGTGTTAATTTACCAATTATATTATATAATGTACCATCTAGAACAGGTCTTAATATATCTGTTGATACTTATGTTGAGTTATCTAAAATACCAAATATAGTTGCAGCAAAAGAAGCTAGTGGCAATTTATCTCAAGTAGCTCAAATTGCAGCAAAATGTGGTGATGAATTACATATATATTCTGGTAACGATGACCAAATAACACCGATATTATCACTTGGTGGAATTGGTGTTATATCAGTACTTGCAAATATATTACCAAATGAAACAAATGAAATATGTAAATCATATTTTGAAGGTAATACAAATAAATCAAAAGACCTTCAATTAAAATATTTAGATTTGATAAACAGTCTATTTATTGAGGTAAATCCTATACCTGTTAAGCAAGCATTAAATGAACTTGGATACAATGTTGGAAAATGTAGACTTCCTTTATATGATATGGATAATAAAAATATTGAAATATTAAAAAACAGTTTAAAAAATGTAGGATTAATATAAAGAAAAGAGGTAATATTTATGATAAATTTACTTATTAATGGATGTAATGGTAAAATGGGGCAAGTAATTGCAAAAGAAGTTTTTAAAACAAGTGATATAACTGTTGTAGCAGGTGTTGATAAAATCGATTTAGGGGATAACAAGTTTCCTGTATATTCTGATACTAATTTAATAAAAGAACACATTGATGTTATAATAGATTTTTCTGTACCAGTTGCTACAATGAAAATTTTAGAATTCGCAAAACAAAACAAAATACCAATAGTTTTAGCTACTACTGGTTTAAGTGATGAGCAGATAAAAATAATAGAAGATACTAGCAAAGAAATACCTATTTTTAGATCAGCCAATATGTCACTTGGTATTAATTTAATGATTAAATTAATATGTGAAGCTGCATCTGCTCTTGGAAAAGATTATGATATTGAGATAATGGAAAAACACCATAAAAACAAAATCGATTCACCTAGTGGAACTGCTTTAATGATGGCAGATAGTATGAAAGAAGTCTTAGATAAAGATGTGTATTATGAATTTAATAGACATGATAAAAGAGAAAAAAGAAATGATAATGAAATTGGTATTCATGCTATTAGAGGTGGTAATGTTGTAGGAAGCCATAGTGTAATGTTTTTTGGAGAAAATGAAAGTTTAGAAATTACACATGATGTTACATCTAGAACAGTATTTGCAGAAGGTGCAATTAAAGCAAGTAAATTTATTATTAATAAAGAACACGGACTATATTCAATGAAAGATTTAATATAATAAAAAAGACATTGCAAATAGATTTAATCTAAAATGCAATGTCTTTTTTATATAATTTTATAACAATTTACTTATTGAGTTTAATCCTGGTATTGCTATATCTTCACTGAAAACAAATAATACTAATGCAATAACAATAACAAATGATGCTATACTTACAATAGTATATAACAATGATTTATCATAATTTTCTTCTTCTAATAAACTATGTATTGTATACACATTTAATATAAGTAAAGAAATCATATATATTATTGATAATACTCCTGTTATATTTACTAGTATTTCTACATCAAATATTCCAAGTAATCCTAATACTAGATTTATTGGTACAATATATATATTTGCAACTAACATTGTAGTTAAAATCCTTATATAACTAATATCTGACTTTTTCATTACCTTTAATACTATAAAAATAGCTAATATAAATAATGCCACTAAAGCTACTGTTATTAATGAAGTCTTTAAACAAGTAACTAATCCATCATTTTCAAATAAATATTCAAAATATGATTCGATTTTTTCTCCAAAAGTAGGGTCTCCATAAAATGAATATGTTGCTGCTTTCCATGCATTAACAATATTACTCAAAAACAAATACGCAAAATATATTGCAAGACCAATTAATCCAAATTTTGTACTACCTTCTTTCCCTTTTTCAACAGCTGTTGTTATAGGGTTTTTTAAATATGTTTTAATAAATTCCATAAAATCTCCCCTTTCTATATATCGACATTATATCATATAAAAAGAGAAAATCAACTATATTTCTAAAAAAATCTTACTCCTCTATCTTAACATTATATTCAATTAACCACATATTTATTTGTATTAAATATGCCATAAATTGTGGTCCTGTCATTAACTGACCAAACCATGGTCTTTTAAATACTTCCTCCAAATTATCTATAATATCCAAAACTTCATTTTTATTTATTAACTTTAATAATGGGTTTTCATTATCATTTAAAATACCAAGTAATATTTCTTTTAATGCATTTTCATAATTTGGATTACAAGTTTTAGGATATGGACTTTTTTTTCTAAAAGCAACCTCTTCTGGTAAAATATCTTTATATGCAGTTCTAAGTAAGCCTTTTTCCCTATCCATATGCGTTTTCATGCTCCATGGAATATTCCAAACATATTCTACTAATCTATAATCTGTAAATGGTACCCTTACATTTAGACCTGCAAGCATACTCATTCTATCTGTTCTATCAATTAAAGTTGCACCAAACTGATGTATATTCATATACATTAATTTCTTTATTTTTTTATCTTGTATACTATCACTATCACAAACTGGTATTTTCTTTTCAAGTTCTATATATTGTTCATCAACATATTTTTTTAAATCTATATCATATCTTTTATTTAATATTCTCTGCCTAGTATCTACTGAAATAGACCATGGAAATGTATCTGAATCTAAGCATTCTTGTTTATAAAACCATGGATATCCACCAAATAACTCATCAGCAAACTCACCACTTAGCACTGTTGAAACACTATTTTTAATCTGTCTGCAAAACTCTAATAATGAAACATCTACATCTGTCATACCTGGTAAATCTCTACCTATTACTGCTTCATGTAACCCTTTTATTAATAAGTTAGTATCTAATTCTATTTTAGTATGTTCTAAGTCATATTTTTCTCTCATTATTTCAATATATTTATTATCTGAATCTGGTTGAAAATCATTTGGTTTAAAATTTTTATCATTATCTATATAATCTACTGAAAAAGTTTGTAGTTTCTTATCTTTTTTTTCATATTCCTTTGATGTAACAGCTGTTATAATACTTGAATCTAATCCACCTGATAACATTGAACCTGGCATATCTTCTGATAACTGACTTATAATTGCATCATTTAGTTTTTCTTTTACATTGAATATAGTTTTATCCAAATCATCTATATGCTCTTTTGATTGTAAATCCCAATACTTAACCTGTTTCATACAAATATTGTTATATATCATATACGAAGCAGGCTTTATTTCATATATATTTTTAAATACACATTTACCTTCAACTCGTGCTGGTCCTAAACCAAACAATTGACTAATGCCTTCTTTATCTATAACTGCATTAATATCAGGATATTCAAATAAACATTTTATCTCTGTTCCAAAAACTAATGTATTATTTATAGTAGAATAGAAAAGTGGTTTAATACCTAACCTATCTCTACATAAAAACATATAGTTATTATCCATATCCCATATTACAAAAGCAAAAATTCCTCTTAAATGTTTAACACACTCCTCTTTCCATAAAATGTATGAACTTAAAACTATCTCTGACTCAGTATCATTTTCAATATGTATTCCATTTAATATAATCTCATCTTTTAATTCTCGCTTATTATATATTTCACCATTATATGTAATTACATACTTCTTTCCATTACATATCTTTGTCATTGGCTGTTTAACACTACCTTCAACTTTCATTAAATTGTTATATCCTAAATTGACTATATTATCTTGATAATATTCTTTTTCACATATACCTCTTGTTGTAATCCTATCACACATATTAATTAAAACCTTATTTCTATCCTCTATATTATTACTATAACCTATCCACCCACAAAAACCACACATATATATACCTCCTTCTATCTATATATATGTGTGGCTTTTGATTTTTATTCTAATATATTCAATTATCCATTGTATATTTAAGCATCTTTTGTTATTTTAGATATATAGTATGATGCAAATGTACCTATTATTAATAATATTGCACTTGGTATTACTGCACCAGTTGAAAATTCAATCTCTTTGAATATTAATGGAAGTGATCCTATAATAAACCCTATAATTGTATAATATGTATAACCATATGCTTTTTCTAGAAATTTATCAATTATTTTAGATATAAATATTATTCCAACCAAAACACCTATACCAAATGGTACTAATAACAAAATATTACTAACTAATATTGATATTTGTCCTTCTGTTCCACCACCAGTTAAAACAAGTTTTAATAAATCAACTATGCTATTTACAAGTCCAAGTATAGGTTTATATGCACCTAATAACATTAATACAAATGAACCACTAATACCTGGTATTACCATAGTTGCAGCTGCAATTATACCTAATACAAAAAGTATAATAGCAGAGTTCATTCCACCTGTGAAAACCATATCACCTCTTGTTGTTAAAAACATTAAACTAATCATTAATAGCCCTGTAATGATAGCTGGTATCAAGTATTTTTTGTTAAATCCATTTTTGTTAGCATTTTCAAAAACTAGTGGAAATGTTCCAATAATTAGTCCTACAAATAAACAAATTGTTTGCATATTGAATCTTTCTAATGTAAATTCTATTACACCACTAAAAACTAATACACCTATTAATGCACCTATTAAAATTGGTAATACAAACTTCATAGTGTTTTTAAAATCTTTAAATATACTATGAAAAACATTACCTGCAATCTTTACAAGTTTTTCGTAGATTCCCATTGATACTGCCATCGTTCCACCACTTACACCAGGTATTACATTTGCAATTCCAATTACCATTCCTTTAAATATATCTATAATAAAATTTTTCATATTTTCCTCCTAAAATTCAATACTTTGACCAATATCTAATATTTTATACTTTATACCAACATTATCCATCTGTTGTTTAAAAAACTCTAAATCAACTGGATATTTTGGATTATCTAAATGTACTGGTATAACTAATTTGCAATTATTTTCTTTTGCAAGTAAACTTGCTTCAAATACGCCCATTTCTATACCATAATCAGATATTCCTACACACATCACATTATATGTATATTCATTTTCAAAACAAATAGTATCAGAAGAAATATATACTCTATTTTCCCCATCATCAATAATGTATCCTACATTTTCTTGAACTGACTGTCCTCTCATATGTGGCAAATATCCATGCACTGCACCAACTACTTCAATAGTCACATCACCTAACTTAATAATATCATTTTATCTTCATTATTACCATATAAGATATGATTATTCTGTCTATCAAAGCAAGTAGGACATATTCCAGAATCAACAATATCAGCAACTTCTATTTTGCCATTTCTTATTAGCTCTATAATTTCTTCATTTTTTAATTCTTTTAAATTATCCATATACGAAAATTCTCCTATTACACATAATAACTGCTATTAACATTTTGAAATAAATTCTTCAAATAATTTATCTGGGAATTCATCTTCTAACATTAATTCTGGATGCCATTTTATTCCCATTACAAATTTTTTGTTATTTAATTCAAAACTTTCTACTAATCCATCATAAGATAAAGATGATATATTAGCATATCCTTCGACCTTTTCTTTTGGAGCTATCATAGTATGGATACTATTTACATCATATTTATCTTTATTAATCAAATCATATAATTTTGTACCATTAATTATAGATACTTCATGTCTGTAATCTTTATCATATATATTATGACTTTTGGTTTTATCCTCAATCACATCTGTACCTATTGCTCTTAAAATATTGTTAAAACCTGCACATATTCCAATAAGAGGTTTATCTAATTCGATAATTTTTTTTGCCATTTCTATTTCATAATTTGAACTATATAATCCTCCTTGTAATATGAAACCATCGCACAAATCAATTTGTCTATATAATTCATTTTTTTCTTCATCACTTAATACTGTATCATCTTTAATATCATTATTATTAAACTTCAATGTTGCTTCTGTTGGTAATAATGTAATAGCTATCCCACCATTTTTTACTATTAAATATCTTATTTCATCAACTTCATCAATTCTATGCCAAATATCTTCTCCGTATTGTGGCTGAACTTTACCTATTATTCCTATAATTGGTTTTTCCATATATGACTAACTCCTTTACATCCTCTAATTTATACGTTAAATTACTTATATTCCGTACAAATAATGGATTACTATTTTTCTTGTTTCTTATTATATCAATTTTAGTCGATTATTACAATAAAAATGCTAATATTAGAAAGAAAAAATAGGATGTAGGGAATATGATTAATTCTCTACATCCTGTATTTTATATTTCTAACAACTCAATCATATCTGCAAATCCATTTCTATAATACTTTTCATTCCAGTAATATAAGTAATCCATAAAGTTCTTATCGAGTTGTTCCAGTTGTTTTTGAACATATTCTCTATTCTGTTCAGGAACATTTTTTAGTATTTTTTCTGAAATCTCATCAAAATCTATACCATATTTTTTATCTTGAGGACTCATTTCGCAAAATACTGTTTCCTCTCTAAATTCTATCCACTCTTTTAATAAATCATCTTTTACTTCTCTTAAATTCTTCATTTGCAACATCTCCTATACATATATTAATTCATT
>CAZFOR010000001.1:64309-64697 GCA_964520895.1 uncultured Eubacteriales bacterium
TTTAAAACTATTTCTTCAGCTTGTGCTTTAATAGAGTTCATAGTTCCAACCCAGTAAAGCATATCTGTATCTTTCATATTTTCAGTTAAATTGCTTTTGAATTTTAGTTGTTTTATTATTTGTTCTACTCTTGTGTTTGCGCTCTCTTGAATTTCTTTCAGATGGCTATTTAATGTTCCATCCATTAGCATTATTGAATATTCAGCTTTTTTATTTTCCTTTAGATAGTTTAATCTCATTCTGCCATATTTATTTAAAGTAATCTTTTCTTGTTCTGGCATTGTAAGATTTGGAATATAATAATCTCCTTCTAAATGATATTCAATACCTGTGTTTTCATCTATTATTTTTTCTTTTAATTCTGTATTCATAATATTTTTACTCCTTT
>CAZFOR010000002.1:0-2787 GCA_964520895.1 uncultured Eubacteriales bacterium
TATCTGGTATAATTTCTATTATAAGGTTTGATATAAAAAAACAAGATAAACGTATAAGTTAGAAGGGGTAATAAAATATGATTTTGAAAAAATTACAAATTAAAGCAGGTAATTTAGATTATACAACTAATTGCTATATAGTTATGGATAATGATACTAAAAGAGCTATGGTTATTGATCCAGCAGGTGATGTAAATAGAATAATGAAGGTATTAGAATATAATAAGATGTCATTAGACTATATAGTACTTACACATTGTCATGGAGATCACATAGGTGGTATAAAGGAATTAATGGAAAGAACTGATGCAAAAATAGCTATTCATATAAAAGATGCGTTAGGATTAAAAGATGAAAGTGTTAATCTAGCACCATATGTAGGAATTGAAAACCCTAACATTGACCCAGATATATTCTTAGAAGAAAATGATGTTATAACTGTTGGTAATTTAAATTTTAAAATAATACATACTCCAGGACATACAAAAGGTAGTATGTGTATATATGGAAATAATGCTTTGTTTTCAGGTGATACTTTGTTTAGAGGTACATGGGGAAGAACAGATTTACCTAGTTCTAGTTTTGAAGAAATAATTAATTCAATTGAGAAAAAACTAATTAAATTACCTGATGATACAATAGTATATCCAGGTCATGGAAAACCAACCATTATATCTGATGAGAAAAAGATATATTTAGAATTAAAACCATATTAAAATAGGAGATTTTTATGAATTGTTTTTTGATGATGCAATAATTGGTGCAAAAGAGTTAGAAATAACACTAACAGGTAGAGATTGTGGTCAAGAGGAAAGAGCACCTATGTGTGGAATGCCATTTCATAGTGTTGATTCATATATTGCAAAATTAATTGAAAAAGGGTATAAAGTTGCAATATGTGAACAATTAGAAGATCCTGCGCAGTGTAAAGGTATTGTTAAAAGAGATGTTGTGAGAATTATAACACCTGGAACAGTTATAGAAAATAATATGCTAGATGATAAAAAAAATAACTATATTATGATGATATATAGACAAGGTATATTTTTTGGAATTAGTGTTTGTGATGTTTCAACAGGTGAATTATATGCAACCAATTTATTAGATACAAATGCTGTATATAAATTATCTGATGAGATTTCTAAATATAGTCCAATTGAAATTGTAGTTAATAACGAATTATATAATGACAAACAGTTTATAAACAATTTATCACAAAAGTTTAATATATATATAAGTGAATATGAAACTTGTGATGAAGACTATATTTCAAAATATAAAATAATTTCAAATTTAAGTGAAGACGAAATTAAAAAATATGATTTAGCAAAAAATGCATCAAATATATTGATAAATTATTTGAAATATACTCAAAAGGTTGAACTTTCACATATTGATAGTATAAATATTTATGCAGTTGATGAATATATGGGTTTAGATAGTAATGCAAGGAGAAATCTTGAAATTGTAGAAACTATTAAAGAGAAAAACAAAAAAGGAAGTTTACTATGGGTATTAGATAAAACAAGTACATCAATGGGTGGCAGGATGCTTAAAAAATGGGTAGAGAATCCACTTATTAATATTGATGAAATTCATTATAGGCAAAATGCAGTAGAAGATTTTAAAAATAATATTATTGTAAGAGATAATATTAAAGAATATTTAGATAAAATATATGATATTGAAAGATTAGTTACAAAAATAGTTTATGGAAGTGTGAATCCAAGAGATATGGTATCACTTAAAAATTCACTTGAATATTTACCAGAGCTTAAAAATGAGCTTACTAGTTTTAATTCAAAATACATAAATGATTTATATAATAATTTAGATGATTTGCAAGATGTATATAGTTTGATATCTAATTCGATAAATGATGATCCACCAATTAATATAACAGAAGGTGGAATAATTAAAAAAGGATATAACTCTGAATTAGATGATTATAGATTATCAATAACAGAAGGTAAGAACTGGATTATAGATTTAGAAATTAAAGAAAAAGAATTAACAGGTATCAAAAATTTGAAAATAGGATATAACAGGATATTTGGTTATTATTTTGAGGTTACAAAATCATATTTTGATTTAATACCAGATAGATATGTTAGAAAACAAACATTAGCTAATTGCGAAAGATTAATAACAGATGAATTAAAACAAATTGAAGACAAAATATTAGGTGCACAAGAAAAAATTGTAGGACTAGAATATAATTTATTTAGTAATATAAGAGAAGAAATATTAACTAAAATTAATAGATTAAAACAAACAGCAAATGTAATTGCAATAATTGATACATTAATTTCATTTGCACAAGTTTCTCAGGAAAATGGTTATATAAAACCTATCATAAATAAAAGTAATGTAATTGATATTAAAAATGGAAGACATCCAGTTGTGGAAGTTGTAAGTAAAGGAGCGGTTACTGATGTGGATGATGCGCCTGTTGTAACTCCTACAGTTGTAGAAGATCCTAATTATGTTCCAAGTGATTATTCTGAGGGAACGGAATTGGATAATTTGGTTAAATATTTAGATTTAGATGATAATAGATTTAATATTATAACAGGTCCTAATATGGCAGGTAAATCTACATATATGAGACAAGTAGCATTGATTGTATTAATTGCTCAAATAGGGTGTTTTGTTCCAGCAGATAGTGCAGTTATTGGAATAGTTGATAAAATATTTACAAGAGTGGGTGCATCAGATGATTTATCAAGTGGTCAAAGTACATTTATGGTAGAAATGATGGAGGTAGCTTCTATACTAAATGAAGCA
>CAZFOR010000002.1:2798-41734 GCA_964520895.1 uncultured Eubacteriales bacterium
TACATCAACTTTTGATGGATTATCAATTGCTTGGGCTGTAACTGAGTATATTTGTGATAAAGAAAAGATAGGTGGAAGAACATTATTTGCAACACATTATCATGAATTAACTAGTTTAGAAGATAAGATAGATGGTATTAAAAATTATTCAATTTTAGTAAAAGATAAAGGTGAAGATGTTATATTTTTAAGGAAAATAGTACAAGGTGGAACAGATAAGAGCTATGGAATACATGTAGCAAAGCTTGCTGGTATTCCAAATACAGTTATAAAAAATGCTAATAAGATATTAAAAGAATTAATTGAAACAGATATTACTAAAAAGGAATATAAAAAAGGAAATAAAGTACAAGATTTATCACAATATGATTTGTTTAATTACAAAGTTGCGCAAATTGCAGAAGAGATAAATAAACTGGACCTTAATGAATTAACACCAGTTGATAGCTTAAACATATTGTATAAATTTAAAGAAAAATTAAGTTAAAATAAAACAGAAAGGAAAAATAACATATGTCATCATTTGCATTAAAAGTAATAGCGATAATTGCTATGTCATTTGACCATTTTGGTTATGTAATATATGGGCATTCCTCGTGGATGAATTATATAGGAAGATTAGCTTTTCCGATATTTGCCTGGCAAATAGCAACAGGTTTTTTACATACAAAAGATATAAAGGTATATTTGTATAGGTTATTTATATTGGCACTTATTTCACAACCATTTTACATAATGTTTTTATCTACAATTACAACAAGAATGCAGTTAAATGTTGTATTTACACTCATTTTGGGATTAATATGCTTAGTATTTCTAAAAAAAGATGAAAGGTTAGGAATACTAATTAGTATAATTGCTTGTATAGTAGCAGAATATTTTAAATTTGAATATGGAAGTTATGGAATTATAATGATTGTAATATTCTATTTATTTAGAGGTAATGAAAAAATGGTTGTATTAATGGAAATAGCAAATCTATTGATATATTATATAGGTAGCCAAAGTAAATTACAATTATTTAGCATATTTGGAGTACTTATAGTACTATTATATAATGAAGAACAAGGAAAAAAAGTGAAATATATGTTTTATATATTTTATCCATTACATTTATTTGTTTTATATTTATTAAATACTGGATAAACATAAGATTATGGAAAAAGACTATTTGAATTTAACAAATGGTCTTTTTATATTACAAAAATATTACAAAAATATTACTAAAATATTAATTTTTTACAAATTTCACTAAACATATACAAAAAGAAAATGTGTTATGATAAAATAAGTTTAGATAAAATAAAAAGGAGTGAATAATGTGGGAACTTACTATATTCCGAGAAATGTAAAAGGTGAAACAAGGTTATTTAAAATATTTTCAATAAAAGCACTGGGTTATACAATTGCTTTTGCAATACCAGGACTTATATTGAATCTTTTAATATCTGCATTGGGTATAAAATATGTTGGTATAGTTATAATGGTTATATTTGCATTGATTGGATTTATAATAGGAACATTTAAAATACCAAATCTAACTTTTGCACCTATATTTAAAATCTGTGCAGGAGAGAACATAGATGATATAATTTTAAGATACATTAAATTTAAAACAAAAGATAGAAAAATCTATGTATACGGAAAGGAGAAAAAATAATGGATATTATGCAAATAATAATTATTGGGATAGTTGTACTTATACTTGGTTTAGTGGCATTAATAATATTTGCTATTATTAGTAGCAATAAGCAAAAAAAGGCGCAAGCTGAAAAAGAAAAAAATGAAAAAAACGGTAAAAATGAAGAAGTAACAGAAGTAAATCAACTTTCAAGAAGTGATATGAAGGATATTAAAACAGATTTTACTGAAAATTTTTTGGAGTTTGAAGAAATTTCAGATAATATGATTGTTCAAAATAAAGGTGATAAATACATAATGGTTATTAAGTGTCAAGGTATAAACTATGATTTAATGTCAGAAGCTGAAATGATATCTGTTGAAGAAGGTTTTATACAATTTTTAAATACACTTAGATTTCCTATACAATTATACATACAAACTAATTCATTAGATTTGACAGCTAGTTTAGAAGAATATAATGAAAGAATAGAAAATACAGCATTACAATTAGATAAATTAAAAATGGAACTTAAGAAATTAGAAGAGTTTGATGAGGATAATTTTAAAGCAATTAATGAATTAAAATACGAAGTTAAAAAACTTCAAAATGTATACGAATATGGTATCGACGTAGTACAAAGTGTTGAAAAGATAAGTAAAAGTAAAAGTATATTACAGCAAACATATTATGTTGTTGTACCATATTTTGCAAGTGAGTTGGGAGCTAATTCATTTAAACCATCAGAAATTAAAGAAATGGCTTTTAATGAATTATATACTAGATGTAGAGGTTTAATTTCTTCTCTTGCGGTATGTAGTGTATCTGGTAAGATACTAGATTCATTTGAACTTGCTGAATTACTTTATGTTGCATATAATAGAGATGAAGGAGAACACTATTCATTTAAAAATGCTATTGAGGCTCAATATGATAGATTATATCATACTGCACCTGATGTATTAAGTAAAAAGATGGCTAGAATGGATCAAGAAATACTAGAGACAGCTGCAGCTAAATCTAATGAAGAAATAATAAAAGCAAGTGGAAGAACACCAGGAGATGTATATGAAAACAATGATATGATACAACAACTGGTTTATGAAAATACTAAAAAATTAATTAAAGATTATGGCGGCTTAATAGATGATACAATTTTACAAAAAGCAACTGAAAATGTAAAAGAAGAATATAGACAAGAAAAAGCAAAAAGTAAAATAAATAACAAAAAGGAAGAAGTTATAGATGATGAATTGGATTTTGACGATGAAGAAGATGATGATGAAATCCAAATAGTAAAACCAACAGCAAAAAAAACAAGTAAAACAACAAAGACAACTGCAACAAAGAAAGGAGGTAAAAAATAATGTTTAAAGGTAAACAAAAAGAAGAAGTAAAACAAAAAACATCAAATGTAATATTAGAGAGTGAAGATGGAGAAGATGTTTCTCAATTACAAGAAGAAGTTGAAAACATGTTATCAAACAATATTTCTACAATAAAAGATTTAATTGCGCCATCTGGAATAGATGCTTCTAATCCTAATCATTTAGAGATTGTGTCACATGTTTCTAGATATGCAAGAACAATGTATGCTGCAGCACTTCCTAGAATGTGTACTTTTCCTAACTTTTTAAGAGCAATGTATAATTTTGGTGATATTAATTCATCTGTGTATATTAAACCAATACCAGAAGCAACATCACAAAACCAATTAAACAGAATTATTAATGACCTTGAATCTGAAAGATTAGTTGCAATAGATGGTGGTGATATTAACAGAGAAAGATTAATTGCAGATAAAAGGATTGAAGCTGAGCAATTAAGAGATGAAATTGCTGCAGGTTTTAACAAATTATTTGAAGGCTCATTTATATGTACATTATTTTCATATGATTTAGAAACATTAAACAAATTAAGTGAATTATTTGTAATGACAATGTCTAAATCATTAATTGACTTTAAGAGTGCTTGGGCAATGCAGGAAAGAGGTTTTAAATCAAATTTACCACTTTGTGATAATAAAATAAATAAAACACATACTTTTGATAGAAGATCAATGTCAACAGTATTTCCTTTTGTAACATCAGATATAGGACATGAAACTGGTGTTCCTTTTGGTATGAATAAACAAACAGGTTTGCCAATATTATTTGATAATTTCCATCCATCACTTACTAATTATAACTTAGTTATATTTGGTAAATCTGGTGCTGGTAAAGGTGTTACAATAAAAACAATTACTGCTAGGTCATCAATCCTTATGGGAATTGAATCATTAGCATTAGATGCAGAAGGCGAGTATGGACCAGTTGCAGAAGCATTAGGTGGTATCAATATTGTAATTAGTCCTAATTCTAAAACAATTATTAATTTATTTGATCTTGAAGAAGAAATGGTAAAAGATGAAATAACAGGTAAAGATAGAAAAGTATTAAATGTTGAAAATAAAGTTGAGGATGTTACACAAGCATTACTAACTATGGCAAGAGGTAGTACAAGAAGTATAGAGGTAAATGAGCTTACAAAACAAATTATTGCTGAAACTGTTTCAGAGGAGTATGCAAGTTTAGGTATTAATTCTAATCCTGATAGTTTGTATGATTCTGATAAAACAGAACTTGTAAATGATAGATTATCTAAAAAGAAAAAGGAATTACCAACTGTTGGTAGTTGGTATAAAAGATTAATGCAAAAAGCTAAAGAAAATGACAATGATGATTATAAATATCATTTTAGTTATCTTGCAAAAGTTATGAAACAATATGTTAGAGAATATGATGGGCAGATGGCATATTTTGATGGCCAATCTACATTTGAATTGTTAGATGGAGCACCATTTATTAATCTAGATATTTCTCAACTAGAAGAAAGATTTGCAAGACCACTTGCACAACAAATATTACTTTCATGGATTTGGGAAAAATATGTTAAGAAAAATAGTGAAGATAAATCAAAAGCAAGAAAGAAAAGGGTTTTAGTTGATGAGGCATGGATGCTTTTACCATATCCAGAAGCTGTTGATTTCTTAAATACAATGGCAAGACGTGCTAGAAAAAGAAATGTATCACTTGCAGTTATTTCACAGAAGTTCCAAGATTTCTATGAAAAACCAGAGGCACAAGCTGTACTTACATCATCTGATACAAAATTATTCTTAGCACAAGATAAAGCTGAAATACAATATTTAAAAGAAGTATTTAAATTAAGTGAAGGAGAAACATATTTCTTACTAACATGTCAAAGAGGTGAGGGACTATTAAAAACAGGTTCAGATACAGCAATTATACAGATAAGACCAACACCAAAAGAATTTGAATTTGTTGAAACTAACTTAAGTAAGTTAGCGGCAATGAGACAAGCTAAAAAGGAGTAGGTGTTTATATGGAAAGAATTTATACTAATAAAAAATTTAAGAGATTTATTGGAATATTGCTCGCAGTAATAATATTATTTAATGTAGCCACACCTAGCATAATAACTCCAAAGGCAGAGGCTGTAGATATAGGTGGAATATTATTATTACCACTTACATATTTAATTTCAATGTTAGCAAAGGTTGCTCAAGATATAATAGATACAGCTTTTAGTATGCCTGGTATGCCGGCAGGAATTACTGGTGATGAGCATTTGTTTATCTCGGATATTGTATATAACAAAATACAAGCATTCAAAATAAATATATTTAGTTCAACGGAAATGCAAGAAGTAGATGGTAAATCACCATTAATAAATACTATGCTTCCAGAAATTCAAAAATGGTATGGTTATACAAGAGTACTAGCAATAGCAGCAGCATTAGTAATGCTAATATATGTAGCTATACAAATTTTTATAACAACAGCAGCTGGTGATAAAGCGAAATATAAACAATTACTTAAAGATTGGGCATTAAGCTTATTATTAGTTTTTACAATGCATTTTATTATGGCAGGAATACTATATGCATGTGATGCAATTACAGGTGTTTTTGCAGCAGCAGGATCAGATATATCGGCATTTGAATTGTTAGATGCTAAAATTGATGAATTAAATGCATTTGGACTTATTTATGCTATGCTTAAATGGGTATTCTTGATATTAACATTAGCTTTTGTATTAATATATACAAAAAGGGTAATAATGATTGCATTTTTAACAATAATAGCACCATTAGTAGCAATATCATATTCAATTGATAAAATTAAGGATGGAAAATCACAAATATTAGATAAATGGATGAAAGAATATATATACAATGCACTAACAATGCCTATGGATGCATTACTATTTACAGTATTATCAGGAGTGTTAGCAGCTAATTTGGTTGATGGTGGTAACATTATATTTGCTGTTGCATTAGTTGTTGGATATTTACCACTTAGAGGATGGTTTAATGAATTCTTAGGAACAGATAAAACATCACACGGAATGAAGGGTGCAGCAGCAGGTGCTGCTATAGGTTCTATGTTAGCTATGAAAGGAAAAGGCGGAAAAGGTGGAAATGCATCAGCAGAAGGTGGAGATGGAACAGGTGGAAATGCAGAGGCAGAGAAAGAGAAAATTCAGGCAAACAAAGCTGGTGGAGGATCAGGAGGTAGCCTTGGACCAGGTTCAGAACCAGCAGGTCATGGTTTACCACAAGCTGGAAATCCAGCACTTTCTGGAGGTGGTGAAGAAAGAGTTTCAGAACCAGTTAGTGCAGCGGCTTCACCATTAAGTAGTGGAGGTGCATCTGGTAGTATTAGTAGTGGCAATGCTCCAGGATTTGGGGCAAGACTTGGAAGAGTTGCAGGAATAGCTGGAAAATCATTAGGAAAAACTGCTTCAAGAGCAGCAACTGGTGCGGTATCAGGTACACTTGGATTAATGACAATGGCGGCCACAGGTAATGTTACAGCAGGTTTAGGTACAATGGTAGCCGCTCAAAAAGGATTTAATTCAGGAAATGAATATGGCTTAGGAGGAAAAATAGCATCAGGTGCTAGAGACAAATATGATTCAGTGGCAGGTGCAGCATCATATGTAGCAAATGGTGGAATAGTAGGTGATGAACCAATAACTGCTGAAAGTTTAAAAGATGCAGGTGCATTAAATGATGCAAGAAGTATTTATGGAAAAGATAATATAAAACAATTAAAGGATGAAGGATTTGAAGAACATGAAATAAATCAAGTTGTAGCAGCAAATATGCAGGAAAAGGTAGACAATATGAGCTTTAGAGAAATGAATAAAGCAAAAAGGACTGCTAATAAAACTGCTAGAAAAGAAATTGGTAGTTCGAATGTTCAAAAAGGAAGCAATGAAGCACAAGCAATTAGAGCAAAGCAACAGTTGAAAGCAGCAAGTAGTGTAGTTAGGAAAAATAATTCAAAAAGTAAAAAATAATATTTTGTGAGGTATAAATGGACAAAATAAAAAAACTCTATGCCAAAATTAAAGAGGCAAAGAAAAGTGGAAAAAGTTTAATAAGTGAATTAAAAAAATTAAATCCAAAAGAGATAATTGCTATAAAGTTAGAAATACTAAAAAAACAAGCAATTGCTTTTTTGATGCCATTTGCTGGATGGGCTGTTTTAGGATTATTAGCAGTTGGAGTAATATTATTGGTGTTTTATATGCTTTTAGGTCCACTAATGGCATTTTTGAGTTCGATAATAGAAGGTTGGAATTATTTAATGTATGGTACTTCTGGTACAGTTACATCTGAAGAGGTAAAAGATGTTAGACAACAGTTAGAGGATGCAGGTGTTAACTTTGAAGAAATTGGATATGTTGGGGAAGAAATGTTTAAAATTAAAAATACAGATGGTAATCCTATATTTAATTTTTTAACTGGAACATCATTATATAATGAATTGCTTGCAAATATTTTAGTTTATGGAAATGCTAGAAGTTTATGTGATAAAGCCCAAGAATATCAAAAAGAAATAAACGATGGAAACAATAATCACCTTGATGCACTTAATGCAATGAAGGATTCTGGGATAACATTTTATTTAAAAGCATATTTAGCAGTTCAGGAACAAACATTTAGTGATTATAACAGATGGTCTGTTGATGATGATAAAGGTGCAATAGTAGTTGAAGCAGAAGCTGAAGCAAAAACATTTTGGGAATCAATATCATCAGCAATATCTGGATCAATAAAAGTTGAAATGGAAGGCAGAAATTTTGTTATAAAATTAGACAAATTAGGTACTATGGATGTAACACAGTGGGTAAATGATTTTGCTATGCCTTGGCAATATCCATTTACATTTCATGAAAATACATTATCACCAGATATTGGCTTCAAAGTGGCAGAATTAGGTTCTAAACATCATAAATTATGCCTAAAAGTATTTTATTTGCCAACTCAAGTAGTTGAGGTTACATATGATGCAGATGGAAATGAAACATCTAGAGGAAGTTTTTATGAAGCTAAAAGTAGCGGTGAAGATGCAATTAAGAATTTGGATTGTTATGAAATAAGACCTACACTTATACAAACTTGGTATAAAACTAATAAATCTGATTATCAAGTAATGCAATATGCTAACGCAGAAGAAAAAACAGGAATTATAAAAAAAACTAATAGTGATGGATCATATGTAGAGTATGTTATGAAAAAAAGTAAATTGTCAGAATCATCTAGTGAAGAAATTAATTCTGTTGGGAAAAATGGTATGGATAATATTTTAATGCCAAATCCAGAATATGAAGTAGAAACAGATGCAAATGGAAAACAAACTATAACACTGACTAATAAATCAGAAGTAAAAGCATATTTTACAGCTAATAATGCAACTGGAAATGCTAAAGATATTACTGGTAAATCGGAACATGAGGGTAAATCAGTTTTAGCTATTAAAACAAGTGCAGATACAATATTGAAATCAATAAAGGATTTATATACTCAATCTGGTGAGGTTCCAGTATTAGTTGGTGATGGATTTACAAAACCGGCTGGTACAAGTGTTGATTATAAAGAAAGTATGGGCGTTGATGAATACAATAATGCAGTATCCACTTCTAAAGAAAAAGGTGGTAAAGAATATGATATTAGTGGATCACCAAAAGTTGTTAGAGATTTGGCTGAATATTTTGGTACAGCAAATATAATAGATTTAAAACAATGGAACTTAGGAGCACCTACAAATTTTTTGTTTGATGCAAATTATATGGTATGGCCATTAGATGAGCAATCAGATCAAGTTTCTAGTTTTTATGTAAGCGATGTTACAAATAATATAATTACTATAAATAGTAAAGAAGGAACTACTGTTAAAGCACCATTTGCAGGTACTGTTGAAAAAATAGATGAGCATACAATTAGAATTACAAAAACTGCTCAAAATGCAGAAGGTGAAGAGACTGATGCAAAAGTGGTTATAATAGGAAATATTAATGTTACTAAAACAGGAGAAGTAGCTGCAGGGGATGCAATAGGTTCAACAGGTGTTACTGATGATACTGGAAATAGGGTATCATCAATAACTTATCAAGAAACAGATATTTCAGGTCAAACTATTGATGCCAATACAGTAAAAGAAAGTTTACAACAAATGCAAACTGTTGCTAAATCTGAATGGGCATGGCCAGTTCCTGCTGGAACATATATTTCATCATACTTTGGACCTAGATCATTAGGATCTAAACCTCATACAGGAATAGATATTGCAGAACCAAGAGGATCTTCTATAGTTGCTGTTGCAGACGGAACAGTTATAATAAAGAAAAGTGGTTTACCACCTGATTCTGGTACTTATCCTTCTAGCTTAGGGTATGGAAACTGGTTAATTATTGATCATGGTGGAGGAATAACTACATGTTATTGCCATTTAAATGCTATTACAGTTTCTAATGGTCCAATAAAAAAGGGAGAACAAGTTGGTATATTAGGACATACTGGACAATCTACTGGTGCACATTTGCATTTTGAGTTTAGAGAAAATGGAGTAAGTGTGGACCCATTAGGAACAAAGTATTTGGGTAAATATGCTAAAAATGGAAAAAATAATTAGAGGAGAGTATAATATGAAAAATAGAATACCGGAATTAATATTTATAATATCAGTATTAGTATTTGTATATATGTTAATTTTCTTAAAACCTATTGAGAGCATAAAACCTGTTGATAATGACACAATAACAGAATATGTATTTCAGGATTTTGATACAATAGGATTAGAAGGAAAAGAGCAAATAATAGAAAAATATAATGGAAGTATAACATTGGACAGAGTTTGGGTGAAAATTAAACTTATATTTAGTATTTATGCACCAGAAATTTCGAGTACACAATTTAATGAAGAAGAATATTTTAGTACTAATATTGATAAAATATATGAAGAATTTGGTATTAATAATATTGATGAATTTAAAGATTTAGTTAACTCATTTAAAATAATTACTTCAGCTGATATGGCTAGTGCAGTTTTAGTTGATAATAGTATAAATATACTTGAAGATGGAGTATCATTTAAAATGATAGTTAAAAATGTTAACGGTATTGAACAAAAATATGATTTTTTAATATATAATAATGAAAAAGAAGGAAATGTAATGTATAAAATTTTATCATCAAAAGAAGAGGTGAATTAATTTGAAGAAATATGTTTTAATAGGTACTTCAATATTATTAATAATAATTAGTATAGGATTATTTGTTAATAAGAGGATAACACCTGTTATAGAGAATAATAGAATTCTTAAAGAACAGCAGGAAGCTACTGGTTATTATAATAATGCTGTTAGTCAGCAACAACTAGAAGAAAAAGAAAGAGTTGAAGCTTTAAATAATACAACATTAGAAAAAATACCTTTACCTAAAGATGATAATGAAAGAGTTGCTATAGCAGTTGGTAATTATTTTAGTTTTATAAATAATAAGCAATATGATAAAGCATATGCATTATTATATGATAGTTATAAACAAATAAATTTCCCAACATATGAACAATTTGAACAATATTGTAAAGAAACATATACGGATTATAAAGTGTTGAAATACGTTTATTTTGAAAGAAATATGGATATTTTAGTAACAGAAGTTACAGTTAAAAGTGTTACAGGAAAAACAGAAGAATTTAACCAAGTATTTAGTATAATGGAAATATCAGATGGGATTTTCAGAATATCAATAGGAATATAAAGTGAGGTTTATATGATTATAAAAAGATTTCAAATAAAAAGGTTGTTAAAAAAAATATTAGTCATAGTTGCTGCATGTGTAGTTATATACATAATTATAAATATATTAAATCATTTTATGCCAGCAACAAATAAAGAAAAACTGACAGATGAACAAGAGAGAAAGATGGAGTATAATACACCGGCATATGGAAATTTAGAAATTAGTGAACAAAAGGTTACAAAATTCTCAGAGTTAATAGACAATTATTTTAATTATTGTAATAAAAAAGAATATGAAAAAGCATATAATTTAATTGATTATGAAACAAAACAGAAATTCTTTCCAACAATAGAAGAATTCAAGGTTGATATTGATCAAAAATTTGACAAATTAAAATTATATGAATATAAAAATATTGTAAATTATGATAATTACTATGCGTATAGATTTATAGTGTACAATGATGTAATGACATATGGTTCAAATGGTGATAATGAAAGAAAAGAGTATATATTAATAATTAAAGATTATGGAAACGAATTAAAATTAAATACCAATTCTTATATAAAAACTGAAAAAGTTAATTATTCAACTAATGTAAACAACATAAATGTTCAAATATTAGAAAAAGAAATTTTTTACGAATATACTAATTTAAAAATAAAGATAACGAATTCAACAGAAGATTTATTTGTACTTAAAAACAGTGGAGTAAAGTATTATATTAAAAGTGGCTCTTCTACAATTAATCATGGACCTAAAAATGTTTCACTAAATGAAATTTTTAAATATGTTCAACCTAATAGTGAAAAAGAAGTTGATTTTAGATTTGATAAGTCTTTTGCGGCATCATATGATGATTATCTTTTCTATATTGAAGAAGCATATTTAGTAGGTATGGAACATAATTATAAGATTTTAACAAACCAGTTACAAACAAGTGAAATTGATAGCATGTACAAAATAAAATTTGATATACAAATTGGTTTGTAAAAATATATCAAATTTTATATAAAAAGCTTGCAAATTGATATATCATAATATATAATTACATTAGTTAATTACTATAAGTTTGGGATGTGATTTAATTGAAAAAAGTAAAAATATTTATATTAATACTTATAGTGTTTAATATATTATCATTAAATATATATGCATTTGATCTTGGACAAATGTTAACAGGTGCAAAAACCTTCTTGGATGGTGCAGTAGCAAGTACAGGAAATGTTGATGCTAGTTTTTCAGGATTGATACAAGGGTTTGCACAAGCTGGACTTGCTATAGGAACAATTATAGCAATTGTAGCAGGAATAGTAATTGCGATGAAGTTTATGGCAAACGGAGCAGAAGGTAAAGCAGAAATGAAAGCAGAGTTAACACCATATCTAATAGGATGTGTAGTTTTATTTGGAGCATTTACAATATGGACTATAGTTGTAAATATAATGCAAAATACTTTTTAAACAAGAGGAGGTGTTAGATAGATTATGAAGAATATATTTAAATTGGCAACAATATTATGTGTTATATTAATCATTGTTACAGTATATTGTTATGCAGCACCAAAAGATTATACAGGAGATACAACTACTGCAGCAACACAAACAAAGGATTTGGGAGATAAAATAACAGGTGCAATACAAGCTGGAGGTATAATAATTTCAGTTGCAGTTTTATCTTATGTAGGTATAAGATTTATGATAGCATCACCAAGTGAAAAAGCAAATTTAAAAGGTGCATTAATACCATATATTGTTGGTGCTGTAATTGTTTTTACAAGTACAACATTAGTTACAATAATATGGAATTTAAGGTTATAAATAATTAATAGGAGGATAATTACATGAAAAAAGCGATAAAAATAATGATAATTATGGCTGTTATAGTATTAATTTTTTCATTAACTTGTTTTGCTACACCACCTGGTATGCCAACACCTGGTACAGCTGCAGCGGAAGGTAAAATGGGAACAATAGGCAATAAAGTAATAGGATCTATACAAGTAGTAGGAACAATTATTTCAGTAGCAGTTTTAATATTTGTTGGTATCAAATTTATGTTAGCATCACCAAGTGAGAAAGCAAATCTTAAAGGTAGTTTAGTGCCATATGTTGTAGGAGCTGTAATTTTATTTTCAGCAGCAAATCTGGTACAGATTATATATGATATACTATAAAATATAAGGAGGAAGATTTTTATGAAGAAAGTAATGGTAATTTTAAGTTTAGTTTTAGTTGTTATGTTAAGTATAGGTTCAATGTGTTTTGCTTCTGGTATTTCTATACCAACTGGAACACCACCAACAGGTACAAGTATTGATACTTTGGGTGGTACTATAATTGGAACAATTCAATTAGTTGGTGTAATAGTAGCTGTAGCAGTTTTAGTATTTGTTGGTATCAAATTTATGTTAGCATCACCAAGTGAAAAAGCTAATATTAAAGGTGCATTAATACCATACATAGTTGGTGCTGTTCTTATATTTGCAGCTTCAATGTTAGTTGGTATTATACAAAATATTATTACTCAATAATAATTAAGGAGTTTGATATATAATGAAAAAAATATTTTCTATTGTAACAGTATTATTAATTATATTTAGCGTAGCATGTTTTGCAAATATTACTGATCCGGGTGCTTATGATCCTGGTACTACTACTCCAACTGAAATATTAGGCATTGGCAATAAGATTGTAGGTGCATTTCAGGTTTTTGGTACAATATTTGCAGTTGGAACACTAGCATTAATTGGTATAAGAATAATGATAGCATCACCTAGCGAAAAGGCAGATCTTAAAGGAAGATTAACACCATACATAGTCGGTGCTGTAATGCTATTTTCAATAGTTAATTTGTTACAGATTATATATGAAATAGTTGGTCCATAATAAAGTAAAAAAATACACTGGTATTATTTAAAATACACAGTGTTTTTTTATTGCAGAATTATTATAACTAAGTAATACAAGGCTAATTTATTACCTTGTATTATATTTATTTATATGCTATAATTTCAAATAGTAATATTAAGAGATAATATAATTATTATAGTAATTTAGATAGGGTGATATGATGTTTAAACTACAATGTGAATATAAACCAAGTGGTGACCAGCCACAGGCAATTGAAAAATTGGTTAATGGAATAAATAATGGAGAAAAAAGTCAAGTATTAATGGGTGTTACTGGCTCTGGTAAAACATTTACAATGGCAAATGTTATTCAAAAAGTTCAAAAACCAACATTAATTCTTGCTCATAACAAAACATTAGCTGGACAATTATATAGTGAATTTAAAGAGTTGTTTCCAGAAAATGCTGTTGAGTATTTTGTATCTTACTATGACTATTATCAACCAGAAGCATATATGCCAACAACAGACACATATATAGAGAAGGATTCTTCTGTAAATGATGAAATAGATCAAATGAGACATTCAGCAACAGCATCTTTATATGAAAGGAAAGATGTAATAATTGTATCAAGTGTTTCTTGTATATATGGATTGGGTGATCCAATAGATTATGATAAAATGGTACTATCATTAAGACCAGGAATGACTAAAAGTAGAGATGAAGTATTAAAAAGATTAGTAGAAATGCAGTACACAAGAAATGAAATTGAATTCAAAAGAGGTATGTTTAGAGTAAAAGGGGATGTAGTTGAAATATATACCTCTGAATCTAGTAATAGAGTAGTTAGAATTGAATTTTTTGGTGATGAAATAGACAAAATAGCTGAAATCCACCCTATAACAGGTAAAGTAATTGGATATAGGGATTATGTTATAGTTTTTCCCAAATCACATTATGTTACAACAAAAGAAAAAATGGAAAATGCTATAACAGAAATTGAAAAAGAATTAGAAGAAAGAGTAAAATATTTTAAAGATAATAATAAACTAATTGAAGCACAAAGAATAGAGGAAAGAACAAACTTTGATATTGAGATGTTAACAGAAACTGGATTTTGTCAAGGTATTGAAAATTATTCAAGGATAATTAGTGGCAGGCAACCTGGTTCTGCTCCATATACATTAATAGACTATTTCCCAAAAGATTTCTTACTTATGGTTGATGAATCACATGTAACAATTCCTCAAATTAGAGCTATGTATAATGGTGATAGAGCTAGAAAAACAACATTAGTAGATTATGGTTTTAGATTACCATCTGCTTTTGACAATAGACCATTAAAGTTTGAAGAATGGGAAAAGAAGATTAATCAGGCAATTTATGTATCTGCGACACCAGCAGATTATGAAAAGGATATGTCAGACAATATTGTGGAACAAATTATTAGACCAACAGGTTTAATTGATCCAGAGATAATTGTTAAACCTGCTACTAATCAAGTAGATGATTTGATAAATGAAATAGGTGGTGTAATTGAAAAAGGACAAAGAGTATTAGTAACTACACTTACTAAAAAAATGGCAGAGGACTTAACTGAATATCTGAAAAATATTGATATTAAGGTTAGATATATGCATTCAGATATTGATACATTAGAAAGACTTGAAATTATTAAAGAGCTTAGATTAGGTGTAATAGATGTATTAGTTGGAATTAATCTATTAAGAGAAGGATTAGATTTACCAGAGGTATCGTTAGTTACTATATTAGATGCAGATAAAGAAGGTTTTTTGCGTTCTGAAAGGTCACTTATACAAACAATAGGAAGGGCTGCAAGAAACTCAGAGGGTAGAGTTATTATGTATGCAGATGAACTTACAGCTTCAATGGAAAAGGCTATATCTGAAACAAATAGAAGAAGAAAGATACAAAAGAAATATAACGAAAATAATGGTATTACTCCTAAAACAATTGTTAAAGATATTAGAGATACTATAAAAACACTTGTTGTGGAAGAGGAAAAGAGCAAGTACTCTACTGATAAGGATAAATCCATAAGTGAAATTATAGATGAATTAACAACTCAAATGATAACATATGCGAAAAATATGGAATTTGAGAAAGCAGCAGAGGTTAGAGATAAAATAAAGAGTTTGGAGAATTTAGAGGAAAATTAATTGGTATTATAACACATAAAAAAACAATCTACTTAAAGGTTATAAGTAGATTGTTTTTTTATTAAAGGTGTATATTAAAATAATTGTAATTTATTTGTAAAATGGATTGACAATATTATAACTAATTAGTTATAATATACACGAGGTTGATTAAATGATGGATATAATTTTCTACAATAATAACAATGGAGAAAGTGATGTTGAAAATTATATAATAAAATTTGGAAAAAATAAAAATACTAGAAATATATATTATAAAATAATGCAATATTTAGAGCAAATTAAGAACAATGAAATTTTAAATAATAATATAGTAAAATATATAGGGAATAAACTATATGAGATAAGGGTAAATAATGTTAGGTTACTTTTTTCTACTACTAGCAATGAGATAATCATATTACATTGTTTTACTAAAAAATCTAATAAAATATCAAAAATAGATATTAATATTGCTATACAAAGATTAAAAAAAATAAATGGAGGTGAGAGTATATGACTTGGGAGGAAATGGTTAAGAAGCATAATATATTAACAGATGAAGAAATAACAGAAATAGAAATAAAAAATAAAATATCATCTGAAATAATTAATGCAAGGGCATATAAAAAAATGACACAAAAGCAATTAGAAGAAATAACAGGAATGAAACAACCTTTTATAGCAAGATTAGAAAAAGGAGATGTTGATATGAGGTTATCAACATTAATAAAAATAACAAAAGCATTAGGATTAAAAATATCTATATTACCAAATGATATTGTTAATATAGAAAACAATACATTAATGTTAGCAGAAGAAAAAGAAAAGTATTTTACTGATAGACAAGATGAAATAGATTATCTAATGAGCAAAATGGCAGAATGTGTATATAATATGGAATTTGAAAAAGCAATTGAAATAAGAGATAGAATAAAAAATTTAAAAGATAAATAACTAATTTGACAAAAAACTAAAATGTATTGACAATTATTGTTAAAATATATATAATTTCTTTGGAATAAGGAAAAGCAGAAATGTGGTAACTATCTACTTATACATAAGATAAGGAGGTGGTTATATGGAAGAAATTTTAACAAGATGTTAAATACATCATTAGTAATAAACTTAATGATTTCCATTGTTGTAATCATCTTAACTATTGCAGTTGCAATGTTAAGTAAAAGATAAAAAGCAACACATCTCTGCATACCATTGAGATGTGTTGCTAAAACAAACGAAATGGTTACCACATTTTGTGGATCCTTATTCTGCTTATATTATATCATAAATAAAATATTTGTAAATAGATTTTGTTATTTTTTTGTTAAAAAGACTAAAAAATAAAATAAAAGTGAAATACAAAAATATTGATAAAAAAAGTTGTAAATTATTATTAAAACTATAAAATTATCTTAAATAAGCTAAAAAAATATATGAAATTACTTAAAATTGTAGACAAATTAAAAAAAAGATATTATAATATTATACAACTTTACATAATGTATATAATATACTAAACGATAAAAAGAATATTCTAAATATACAATAATAAGAATAATATGTAATAAACAAATGAAGGGAGCTAGGAATTTATATGAGTAACAATTTGTATGAGGAATACAATAGCGTGAAATTACAAGGGAAAATATTAACAGATATGGTATTTAATCATGAGATATATGGGGAGAAGTTTTATTATTTTGAAATAGAGGTACCAAGACTTAGTGATAATGTTGATGTAATTCCTGTAATTATATCTGAAAGATTAATGATAGATAATAATATAGAAAAAGGTGTAATCGTTAAAATTAATGCACAATACAGGTCATATAACAGTAATGAAAATGAGAAGAGTAGATTAGTTTTAATGGCTTTTGTAAAAGATATAGAAGTAATACAAGAATATATACAAGAAGAAACTTTAAATGAAATATTATTAAATGGATATTTGTGTAAAAAACCTATATATAGAACAACACCACTTGGAAGAGAAATAGTTGATATGTTACTTGCTGTAAACAGATCATATAATAAATCAGACTATATACCAGTAATTGCATGGGGAAGAAATGCTAAATATTGTGAAAATCTAGAAGTAGGTAAAAATATAAAAGTAATTGGTAGAATTCAATCTAGACAATATGAAAAGAAATATCCAGATGGTACATCTGAGATAAGAAAAGCATATGAAGTGTCTGTAAATAAACTTGAGATAGTAGAAGAAAAGTAAAAAATAAAATTAATTAAATGATAACAAAAAAATATAGCAAAATTTGCTATATTTTTTTTGCCGTTTTGTTGAAAAAAATAGTTATATATGATAATGTATAAGTAAATAAATATGTTAAAAATACAAACTATAAAGCGGAGTAATATAACTATGATAAAAATAAAAGAATTAGTAAAAAGATATAAAAAATATGTATTAATATTGTTTTTTTGTATTTTGATAGAAATAATTGTATTTAATTATAATAGTATAACAACAATTAATTTAGATAAAAAGATAATTAAAAGTACTGAGTTTAATATAAAAGGAATGGTTAAGGAAGAAAATCATTATAGAATTGTTGATGATGTTGCATATATAGAAATAAATAATATAAATAAAAATGTTAAATCATTATATTTGAATACTAGTAATAATAATTATGCAGAATCAAAATTTAAGTTATATTATACTGATGAAAGTACATCATTATACGATACTAACTATCGTTTAAATAGAAGAGATATAACTGTTCTTAATTCGTATGAAAGAAGTAAATATATACCATGCAATTTTATTGGAAATACTCAAAATATAAAATTAGAATTTGATAGTTCTAAAGGAGGATATGTATATATTGAAAATATTATTATAAATGAACATATACCTTTTTCAATGATTAATAGTATTATAAGAATAGCATTGGGATATCTAATTATTATAGGGTTATATAATTTGATAAATAATCCTATTTTAAAGGGAAAATTTAAAGAAGATAATAAAGCAATGAATGCAAAGATTATTGGTATAGTTTCAATTTCTTTTATAGCAATAATGTTTTCTTTAATAATGCTTTCTGGGACATTAAAATATCAACATATAATTGATGGGGATTATTATGCTACGTCATTTATTGAATCATTAGCTAAGGGACGAGTAAACTTACCACAAGAGCCACCTGAAGAATTAGTTAATTTAGAAAATCCGTATGATTATTCACAAAGAAAAGACATTGATTGTTTATGGGATGTAGTATATTATAAAGGATATTACTATTTATATTTTGGAATATTGCCAGCATTATTAGTATTTTTACCTATGAAATTATTATTTAATTTGCAACTTACAAGTACATGGGTTTTATTTATATTTAATATATTCTCAATATTTATGACATGCAAATTTTTACTGGAAGTTATAAAAAAGTGGTTTAGTAGTACTAAATATAATATGATATGTATTCTCATGATCTTTTTCTTGTTTTCTAATAAAATATTATGGATAACTGCAAGACCAGAATTTTATGAAATGGTAATATCAGTTGCTTACTTTTTCGTCATGACTGGGATGTATTATGCATTTAAATCTAATTTGTTTAATACGGAAAATAAGCTTAATTATAAGCAATTATGTATTTCATGCATTTGTTTGGCACTTGCTGTAGCGTGTAGACCTACTACTTTGCTTGTTTCAATATTAATTTTACCTAATTTAATTAAATTGTTTATTAATTCTATTAAACAGTTTAAAATAAATAAAAATGAGATATTTAAATTTATGGTTTATTGTGCTTTGCCATATATAATTGTTGGTAGTTGTTTGATGTTTTATAATTATATAAGATTTGAAAATCCATTTGAATTTGGAAGTAGTTATCAACTAACAGTAACAGATAATAGAAATATGCATTTTTCATTATCAAGATCTGCAATAGGTTTATATAGTTATTTGTTTAGTTTTCCAAATATAACACCAGATTTTCCATTTGTAGTTTCAAATGACACTTTACCTTTTTATCAAGGAATATATTATAATAGTTCAGTTGGAGGAGGAATATTTGCTGTTGGAATATTGCCATTTGTATTACTTCTACTGCCATTTTTATACAAAAATATTAAGGAAAAAAACAAACAATTATTATATTTTGTTTTACTTAGTATAGCAATTGGAATTTTAATAATTGTTATTGCAGCTAGTATGGCGGGTAATATAGGTAGATATATGGTAGATTGCGCGTGGCTATTTAACTTAACTACAATATTGATTATACTATTTATTTATGAAAAGTTATGTAATAATGATTTTTCTGAAAGTATTATTACTAGAATTATATTATTCTGTGTTGTAACATGCTCAATAATTAACTTTTTGTTAGCAATAACAGGTGAAAATAATTTAATATATGAATTAAATATACAGAATTTTTATAAACTAAAATATTTATTTAGTTTTTGGATTTAAAGGGGGAAAAGTATTTTATGAAAAAGATTGCAGTATTAATACCATGTTATAATGAGGAATTAACGATAAAGAAAGTTATTAATGATTTTAAAAAAGAACTGCCAGATGCTGACATTTATGTGTATAACAACAATTCAAAAGACAATACATATGATATTGCTACAAAAGAAGGAGCAATTGTAAGAAATGAATATAAACAGGGAAAAGGGAATGTTATAAGAAGTATGTTTAGAGATATTGATGCAGATATTTATGTTATGGTTGATGGAGATGATACATATGAAGCTAGTTTTGTTCATGAACTAATAAAACCAATTATTGAAGGTAAAGCTGATATGACAGTTGGTGATAGATTATCTAATGGTTTATATAAAAAAGAAAATAAAAGATTATTTCATAATTTGGGGAATAATTTAGTAAGGAAAATTATAAATATAGTATTTAAATCTAAATTAAAAGATATTATGAGTGGATATAGATGTTTTAATAAGATGTTTATTAAAAATATTCCAGTAATGAGTAATAAATTTGAAATTGAAACAGAAATGACATTATATGCTTTAGATAAGAATTATGTTGTAAAAGAAATACCAATAGTATATAGAGATAGACCAGAAGGAAGTGTTTCAAAATTAAATACTATTTCTGATGGAAGTAAAGTTATTAAGACGATTGTACAATTATTTAAAGATTATAAACCTAGAAAATTCTTTTATACAATTGCAATACTTCTTTTTGTTTTAGCCTTAATAGTTGGAATACCAGTAATTTTAGAATATGTAAATATGAAGTATATTTATAAAATTCCATCAGCAGTTTTAGCTGCATCATTAATGATAATATCTATGATATCTATAATATGTGGAACTATATTAGATACTGTTGTTAAGAAAAACAAAGAAAACTATGAATTAAATATACAAAGATATTTACAACTTGAAGAGATAATAAAAAACAATAAATTATGGAGGAATAATGAAAAAAATAGATAAAGATATAAGAAAAATGATAAATTACTATATGTTTAAATAGAAATAGTGGGTGTATGACATATATGAAGCTAATAGATTACTAAATAATGGCGTATATGGGATTTATACTGACTGTTTGATAAATAATCAAATACATGAAAACAGCAATTTATAATTGAATTACTTATCTAAATATTAAATAATATAGAAATACATTATATTCTTAAAAGAAGAATTTACCTAAACTAATTCTTCTTTTTTTATTGTTATTCGTGTATATTTTTGATATACTTATATCGTTAAAAACTAATATAAAATGTTAATAAAAGGGGAAGAAAATGAAAGACAATAATTATATATATGTTAAAGGAGCAAAAGAACATAATTTAAAAAATATAGATATAGAAATACCTAAAAATAAATTAGTAGTATTAACTGGATTAAGTGGTTCAGGTAAGTCTTCACTTGCATTTGATACATTATATGCAGAAGGGCAAAGAAGATATGTAGAATCACTTTCTTCATATGCAAGACAATTTTTAGGACTAATGGAAAAACCAGATGTAGAATATATAGAGGGATTAAGTCCAGCAATTTCAATTGACCAAAAAACAACTTCAAAAAATCCAAGGTCAACTGTTGGTACTATAACAGAAATATATGACTATTTGCGTCTGTTATTTGCAAGAATAGGTATACCACATTGTCCTAATTGTGGTAAGAAAATAGAAAAACAAACAGTGGACCAAATAGTAGATCAAATTATGGAAATGGAACAAGGCACAAAATTGCAAATATTATCACCAATTATTAGAGGTAGAAAAGGTGAATATGTAAAATTATTAGAAGATGCAAGAAAAGATGGATTTGTTAGAGTAAGAGTTGACGGTAAAGTATATGACCTATCAGAAGATATTACTATGGATAAAAAGAAAAAACACAATATAGAAATAATAATAGATAGATTAGTAATAAAACCAGAAATTAGAAACAGACTTGCAGAAAGTATAGAAATATCATTTAAATATGCAGATAATATAGTTTTAATTGATGTTGTGGGAAAAGAAGAATTACTTTTTAGCCAAAATTATGCATGCCCTGATTGTGGTATTAGTATAGAAGAACTTGCACCAAGAATGTTTTCATTTAACAATCCATTTGGTGCTTGTCCAAGTTGTACAGGTTTAGGAACATTATTAAAATTAGACCCAGAATTAATTATACCAGATAAAAACAAAACATTAGATAATGGTATATCTGTAATGGGATGGAGTATGAATAAACTAAATGGAATACCTAAAATGTATATGAAAGGCTTATGTGAACATTTTGGAGTAGATATTAATACACCTATAAAAAAAGTACCAAAAGATTTTATGGATATAGTACTATATGGAACAAATGAAAAAATAAAATTTGAATATGAAACTAAAAAAGGAAAACAAACTTTTGAAACAGAATTTGAAGGTGTAGCAAATATGTTAGAAAGAAGATATAAAGAGACTACATCAACAGCTGCAAGACAATATTATGAAGAATATATGACGATATTACCATGTCCAGAGTGTGAAGGTAAAAGATTAAAAAAAGAAAGCTTAAGTGTGAAAATAGGAAACAAAAATATTGATGATTTTTGTAGCATGCCAATTAATCAAATAAAAGAATACATAAATAATCTAAAACTAAACAAGAAAAGTGAAATGATAGCTGAGCAAATATTAAAAGAATTAAATGCGAGATTAGGATTTTTATGTGATGTAGGACTAGATTATTTAACATTATCTAGATCTGCTGGAACTTTATCAGGTGGTGAATCACAAAGAATTAGACTTGCTACACAAATAGGTTCAGGTCTTACTGGTGTGTTATATATTTTAGATGAACCAAGTATAGGATTACATCAAAAGGATAATGAAAAATTACTACAAACATTAAAAAAACTACGTGATTTAGGCAATTCATTAATAGTTGTAGAACATGATGAAGATACAATGTATGCAGCAGATTATATAATAGATATTGGACCAGGTCCTGGAGTGCATGGTGGAAATGTTGTTGCAAAGGGAACAGTAGAAGACATAAAGAAATCAAAAGATTCAATTACAGGAAAGTATTTGAGTGGCAAAATAAAAATAGAAGTACCTAAAAACAGAAGAAAGATATCCGGTAAATTTTTAGAAATAAAAGGTGCTAAACAAAATAATTTGAAAAATATAAATATAAAAATACCAGTGGGTCTGCTTACTTGTGTAACAGGTGTATCAGGTTCTGGGAAATCATCATTAGTAAATGAGATTATATATAAAGTATTAGCTAAAAAATTAAATAGAGCAAATGAAAAACCAGGAAACTTTAAAGAAATATTAGGTATAGAGAATTTTGACAAAGTAATAAACATAGACCAATCACCAATAGGAAGGACACCAAAATCAAATCCTGCAACATATACAGGAGTATTTGATAATATTAGAGATTTATTTGCTACAACAAATGAAGCAAAAATGAGGGGATATTCAAAAGGCAGATTTAGTTTTAATGTTAGTGGTGGTAGATGTGAAGCATGTCATGGTGATGGTATATTAAAAATAGAAATGCACTTTTTACCTGATGTATATGTTCCATGCGAAGTATGTAAGGGTAAAAGATATAATAAAGAAACATTAGAAGTAAAATATAAAGGAAAAAACATTGCACAAGTATTAGATATGACAATAGAAGAAGCTTTAGAGTTTTTTAAGAATATTCCAAAGATAAAGAACAAATTACAAACAATATATGATGTAGGACTGGGATATATAAAACTTGGACAATCATCTACAACATTATCAGGTGGTGAAGCACAAAGAGTAAAATTAGCTACTGAACTTAGCAGAAAATCAACTGGAAAAACTGTATATATTTTAGATGAACCATCAACAGGACTACATATTGCAGATGTTCATAAATTAATTGATGTAATACAAAAACTAACAGATATGGGTAATACAGTTATAGTAATTGAACATAATTTGGATATTATAAAAGTATCAGATTATATAATTGATTTAGGACCAAATGGAGGTATTAATGGCGGAGAAGTCATTGCAACAGGTACACCAGAACAAATAGTTAAAAATCCTAATTCGTATACAGGAGAATTTTTAAAGAAATGTTTAAAATAGTTTAAAGGAGAATTTTATGAAGTTGACAAAAGCAAGAAAAGATAGAATGCGAGAAATATTATTAGTGTTTATAGTATCATATATAACATTATTTGGATATATACTAACTAAAAACATATTAGATCTTGATGAACTATGGACATTTTCATTTTCTAGCAAAATAGCTAATGGTTTTATGATATATAGAGATTTCAATGTACTACAAACTCCTCTGTATGCACAAATAACAGCAATATTTTTAAAGATATTTGGTAATACAATGTTTGTTTCACATTTAGTTGGAGTTTTAGAAGGTGCTATATTACTTGTAGTTCAATATATGATTATGAGAAAATTAAGTATTAGTAAAAAAACGACGGTTTTTTCAATGTTTTTAATAATATATTATGTAATGAATTTTATTTGTAATTCATATAATATACTAGCATTATTGTTTGCATTTATATTTATGTATTTTGAAATTTGTAAAATAAAATATGATAAATATATTAAATTAACACATAGTGAAGAAAAAAGGAGAACAAAATTAAAAATAAAGCAATCATTTATATATAATATGATAACAGGTATAGTAATAGGATTAACATTTTTATCAAAACAAAATATAGGTGTATATTTAATTCTAGTCGTAACTGGTTACTACTTTTTAAGAAGTATATTGGTAAAAGACATAACATTTATAGATGCATTTAAACAATTGAGTATAAAAGCTATTTTTTGTATATTAATTATAGGAATAGAAGCATTATACTTATATTTAAATGGTGCATTATATGCATGTATTGATTATACAATATTAGGATTATTACATTTTGGACAAAAAGTTAATGGAAGTATTTTTAATTTGCTTTTCAGTGAAAAAAATAGATGGTATGTAATAATTGTAAATGCATTATTAGTATTTAGTATTATATTTTTAATTATGTGTTGTATAATGAAAAAACTAAACTTAATTAAAAGAAAAAACAAGATGGATTTAAATATATTAATTTTATTAACACTTTTTTGTATAATTGGTATTGGATATAGCATTCCACTTGCAAATACATATCATATGTATTTAACGAAATATGTAATATTTTATTTATTGTTGATAAATATAAATTTAATTTCATTTTTTTCAAGGACATTTTATAAACAAATTTCAAAAGTTTCAGTATATATTATGATTGCTACTTTAATAATATGTGGTGTATCAAAATATGTAACTTCTAACTTGGGTACATATAGAACAAAAATGCCAATGTTTAAAAACTTATATTTAAGTTATGATGGTGAAAAAGATATAGAAACTGTAGTAACATATATGTTAACACATGAAGAAAAATATAATCAACCAATATATATGATTACAAGTGATTGTAGTATATATAATTTAGTATTAGGTAGAAATAATGGAGTATTTGATTTACCGCTTTATGGAAACTTAGGCAAAGAGGATTATAAGGCAGTTATAAATAAATTAGATAGTATGGATAATTTTTCTGTTATGATATTTAAAGAGGAACGTTCGATGTTCTGGCAAGAACCAAAGGAAATACCTAAATATATTAGAGAAAATTATGTTAAAATTGATAATGTTTTAGAATATGAGGTGTTTATGAAGAAAAGTGAGGATATAGGAAATAATACATACGAAAAAGATATTTGATTTATATTTTAGTTTGTGATATAAATATACTTGTATGGAGGGACGATATATGGTTAACGATAAATTAGAAGAATTTAAGAAATATATTAAAGGAAGAAAGGTCGCTTTTGTGGGACTTGGAACTAGTAATGTTCCAGCAATTAAATATTTAAATAGGCTTGGTGCAAGAATAACAGGATTTGATGATAGAGATGCACAAAAGCTAGGTGATATATGTGTTGAACTTGAATCATTAGGAATTAACTTATCATTAGGTGAAGGATATTTAGAAGACTTAGCAGGATTTGATGTAATATTTCGTTCACCAAGTGCTAGACCTGATAAACCAGAGTTCATAAAAGAAATAAATAGAGGGGCAATATTAACATCGGAAATAGAGCTTGTTATGGAAATGTGCCCAGGTAAAATAATTGGAGTAACAGGAAGTGCTGGAAAGACGACAACATCAGTTTTAATTTATGAAATGCTAAAAGCGCAAGAATTAGATTGCTATATAGGCGGAAATATAGGAATAACACTATTAGATAAAGTAGAACAAATGGATGACAATACAGTAGTAGTTTTGGAACTTAGTAGTTTTCAATTAATGACAATGAAAGTAAGTCCTAATATAGCAATTATTACAGCATTAGCTCCAGATCATCTAGATGTTCATACTTCGGTTGAAGAATATTATGAATCAAAAGAAAACATATTTAAATATCAATCAAAACAAGATAAATTAATACTAAATTATGATAATGATTTAGTTAGAAATTTAAGATACAAAACTCAATCACAAGTTAAGTTTTTTAGTGCAAAAGAAAAATTAACTGATGGTATAATTATAGATGATGGTAAAATAAAACTAGCTGAAAACAAGATTAGAAAACATATATTAAATGTAAATGATATAGCAATGATTGGAGTACATAATCAAATGAATTTATGTGCTGCTATTCTTGCAGTAGAAGGTATTGTGAGTTATGAAAATATTCAAAAAGTAGCATTGACATTTACAGGTGTAGAACATAGAATGGAAATCTTACCTGAAAAAAATGGCATTAAATATATAAATAATTCTATTGCGTCATCACCAATTAAGGCAATATCTAGTTTGTATAGTTTTGATAATAAAATAATACTAATTGCTGGTGGAATAGATAGAAATTTGGATTTTACTGATTTTGCAAAAGCGATTATAGAAAAAGTAAAAGTATTAGTATTAGTTGGAAATACAAAAGAAAAAATAAAAGAAACGGTTTTAAATCAGTTAGAACAAACTCAAATACCAGTTGATTTAAAGCTTATTGAATGTGATAGATTTGAGGAGGTTATAAAAAAAGCAAATCAATATGCGAAAGATGGAGATATTGTTATGTTATCACCAGGATGTGCAAGCTTTGATTTTTTTAAAGATTACAAAGAAAGAGGTAATTTCTTTAAAAAATTAGTTGAAGAAATATAAAGGGGAATAAAATGAATAATAAATTTGAAATAGGTAAAGAGACAGCAATTAAATATGTTATGTTTAAAAAAAGAACAGAATATGAAGTAAGAAAAAAACTTGAGTTTTTAAATTATAACAACAATGTAATTGATAGTATAATTGAATATTTAAAAGAAACTGGGTATGTTGATGATGCTAAATATATTAAAAAGTATTTAGCTGAAATCAAAAATATCAAAAATTGGTCTAAAAAACAAGTTGAAAATGACTTATATAAAAGAGGATTTAAGGGCATTTTGGATAAAGAAGATATAAATGATTATGAAATAAAATCAATATCAAATTTGTATGAAAGATATAAATTTAGGTATCCTGATACTGAAAAAGAAGAATTACAGAATTTTATAAAAGCACTTTTGAGAAAAGGTTTTGAATATGAGAATATTAAAAAAATTATAAAGATAGGAGAAGTGTAATAATGAATGAAGTAACCTTTAACATGATTGAAGAGGCTAGTAATTATATAAAAAGTAAAATAGATGTTATGCCACAAATTGGATTAATATTAGGATCAGGACTAGGCAATTTTACAGATAATATTGAAAATAGAATTGAATTAAATTATGAAGACATTCCATATTTTCCTGTTAATACAGTAAAAGGACATGCAGGAAAACTTATTATTGGTAATATTGGAGATAAAGTTGTTATTGCAATGAAAGGGAGATTCCATTATTATGAGGGATATTCTATGGAAAAAGTAACATTTCCAGTAAGAGTATTTAAATTACTAGGAGTTGAAAAAATACTAATGTTTAATTCATCTGGAGCAATTAATGAAAATCTAGAAGTAGGGGATATAGTAATAATAAATGATTATATAAAACTAACTTCACAATCACCATTATTAGGTAAAAATTTAGATGAGTTTGGTCCAAGATTTCCGAATATGTATAGTGAGAAAAGTGAAAAATTAAAAATATTAATGGAGCAAGTATTCGAAAAAAACAATTTACCTATAAAAAATGGTGTTTTTGTATTTATGGCAGGCCCTCAATATGAAACAGAAGCTGAAATTAAAATGCTAAGAATATTAGGAGCAGATATTGTTGCAATGTCAACTGTTCCAGAATTAATAGTTGCAAGACATTGTGATATTGCTACATGTGCAATTTCTTTAGTTACAAATTCTGTATCACAAAATAAAAATATATCACATAAAGAAGTAATTGAAAAGGCTGAAAAACATGAAGAACAATTAACAAAGGTATTATTAGATTTTTTTAAGGAGGTATAAAATATGGGAAAAGTTTGTGTTGTTGGAAGCTGTAATATAGATACAACAGTTTTTGTAAATGAATTTCCAACAGAAGTTAATAAAAAAACTGAAGCAATAAAACCAGAGATATATTCACCAGGTGGAAAAGGTGCAAATCAGGCTGTTGCTTGTGCTAGGCTTGGAAATGAAGTCTCATTTATTGGATGTATAGGAAATGATAAAAAAGGTGAAGTAATTAAGAAAAATTTAGAAAAAGAGAATATTGATGTATCAGGAATAGAAACTGTTGGAGATATGTCAGATGGTAGAGTTATTTATGTAAAAGATGGCGAAAATAGGATGTTTGGTACAGGTAAGGCTATTAAGCAATTATCACCACAGATTATTGATAAAAATATAGAAAAAATACTTGAGGCAGATATTGTTATGATACAATTAAAAATGCCTGAAGAAACAATTAAATATATAATAGAATATTGTCATGAAAATGGTAAAGAAATTGTTGTAAATCCTGCACCAGAAGATAAAATAGATGTATTAGTAAAAAATGATTTACTAGATAAGATTACATATTTAACACCAAATAGTGTAGAAGGAATATATTTAGCTGAAATGATTAAAGAAAAGGATAAAGATATAGATTGGGAAGTAAAGAAACAAGAAATAAGAGATAAATTATCTAATCTTTCAGATAAAGAAAAAATGATGCAATATAGGGAAATGGTAGAAATCCAAAATAATATTGTTGTAACAATAGGATCAGAAGGTGCTATGTATTATGATAAAACAAAACAATGTGCTCAAATTGCAGAATCATATAAAACAAAATGTGTTGATGATACAGGAGCAGGAGATACTTTTAACGGTGCTTTTGTTAGTGCATATTTAAAAAATAAATCTAATTTAAAAGCAGCTGTTGACTATGGAAATAAAGCAGCAAGTATTAAAGTAGGATTTGAATGTGCACAACAAGGTATGCCTACCCAAAAGCAAATTGAAGAAAGATTTCAAGAAAAAAATGAGAGAGAATAATAAAATAATTATTTAAAAAGATATATAAAGAAACGAACTTCTGATAAATCAAAAGTTCGTTTCTTTATTATTAATTAAAATGTCTCAATAGTTATATTAGCAGTACTTCCATATACAGCTCTTAAACTTGTCTCTGTTATTGAACCTGCTGGAACTTGAACAGTTAAAGGATTTGTTACTCCTTGAAAGCATATATCAAAATTTCCAACTATACTTGAATTAATTCTTAATGTTCCAGTTAAATTAGTGCAATTATTAAATGTGCCAGATAAAGTAGTTACTGTACTTGGTATATCAGGTCCTTGTGTGAAATCACAATCTATAAAAGCAGCACACATATCAGTTATACCTTCGGGTAATTCATGTGCTTTAATTAATGAAGCCATTTGAAAAGCACAATTCATACTTGTTAGAGTATCAGGTAATTCAGGAACTTCTTTTAAATTGGAATAACCAGGCATCAATATTTGTGATACCTCTATACCATTAATATAAACAGGAAAACAACCTACTATTTTTCCGTTTGAATCTATTGAATTACTAGTTGGTGTAATGCTATAGGTCCCATTAGATAGATAAGTACCCCATAAATCTAAATTAACTGGATTTCCATCTGTTCCAGTTCCTATTAATTCAGAATTTTGCTGATCAGGATGTTTAGCAGTTACTGGTAATATTTTAGTGTCAATATTTTTGGAAAATGTCCCAAAATATTTGACTATCTTTTAATTTTGTTGTATAATTTAATCGTTGCGAAAAATTACAAGTAGCTAATTTAAAAATTTTTTTTAAATAGGGAGAGGGCAAAAGATGAAGATTAGGAAGAAGAACATTCATTGTAAAGACGGATTGGATCGGCAGCAGGAATTAATGGCAAGAAAAATAAGAAGGATATTGTTGGATGAGAATAATTCTGATGAAAAAAAAGATATTATATTATCTGCCATTAAGAAATTCAATATGCAATATGGTAAAGATGATAAATATGAACCATTCGATTCTTTTATTAAAAGAGAGGACCCCATTTTGCATTCGGCAATAAAGAGAACTAAATTTAACGTTTTGGAGTATTTATCTGAGAATAATTTTGTCTCTTAAAAGTAAAAAAATGAACTAAAGGTATATACCTTGGTTCATTTTTTTATATTACTTTTTATATTACTTTTTATATTACTTTTTATATTACTTTTTATATTACTTTTTATATTACTTTATGATAATTTCCATTAGTATAATCATTTCCACTTGGAATATTGTTAGTCTTAAATTTAGAAATGGTTAATTTAATATCATTTAAAGATTCTTCAAAAAAGTCTAATCTAATATTATTAGAAAAAATATTTTCAGGATTAAATGATAATATTTTTGAATTATATAAATTAGTAGTACAATTCGAATTATCAGTAATAATAGGGAAGATAAACCCTAATCTGTCTTCTAATTTATATGTATTATTAGGACAATTTTTACAATCTTTTACTATACAATTTTGTATAGTCATACATTTAATTCTACCATAACAAACAACTTGCGAACTATCACCAAATTCATTAATTTCACTTATATTTAATTCAGGTGATATAGTTATATTTTTAATATTAAGATTTTTATAAAAGTTATATGTTCCGTTATTAAATACATTTAAAAAATAATCACCATGTATTTCAATATTTAAATCTTTAACTAATTCATACTGTGAGTAATTTGAAATCATAATACCTTTAATATCATATTTATTAATTAAATCACTAATATCTTTTAAATCATTCATTAGTTCTTGTCTCGTAATATTAGGTAATGAAATAAATAAATTTTGAGACTCAGATAAATTAGAAATATTATCAATATTTTTATTATCTAAAAATAGTCTATATGGTAAATAAACACCATCAACTTTTTGTATTGTTTGGATATCATCATATATATTGTTTAGATATATAAAGATATTCATTTTAGTATTATTTCTTTCTCTTTTACCTTTGGTATTTGAACGATTATTTATATAAACATCTCTATCTAGTTTTTTTCTAGATATACTACTTAGTACGTAATTATAGTATTTTTCAATTGCTTCAGTCCTTATTTTATTTATATTACTTAAAGATAAAAACAAATTATTATCTAAATCTATATCATATTCATTTATAGTAAAAGGTGTATTGTTTGTTTTATTAAATTGTAAAATTATATTTTCTTTTGTTAAAGGAAGATTAATACTTTTATCAGGTATTATATCTGAAATATATTTTACAGTATCATTAATAACTACTTTAACAGGTGAGTTTTGTTTAACATATATTTTAGCACTAATATTAACTCTTTTATATTCCTTTTCATTAAATGTTTCTTGAAGCTGGGTATTTAATGTTTTACTAGATGTTTTATATAACATACTACCAATAGGAATAGTTCCTTTTACTTTACCTAAATAAACAATTTGTCCATTATCTGCTTTTCTAATATGATTATTATTTTCATCTAAAATCTCAGAAATAACAGTAGAACATTCCATATTTAAAGTTTCAATACCATCACCCATAACAATATCTTTTTGTAATAATACTTTAATTAAACCATCTTCTTTGTTATATTCTAAAACTTCACCTAAGAAAATACCTGAATTTTTAGGTTTGATAGGGTAAATAATATCCTGCTTGTCAAATAAATGGCCAGTAGCAAATCCACCTCTATTAAAGACTTGTGTTAAGTTTTCAGTATCAGTAGAAGTAATCTCATTACCTAAAATTGCTTTTTTATATAAAGAAGTAACTAATGCAACATACTCAGGTGTTTTCATTCTTCCTTCTATTTTTAAACTTGTAATACCAGCTTGTTTAAGTTTGTCTATTTTTTCAATTGTACATAAATCTTTTGTATTTAACAAATATCCTTCTTTTATAAATTCATTATCATTATATAGTTTATATGGAAGTCTACAAGCTTGTGCACATTTACCTCTGTTTGCACTTCTTTGTCCAATTAAACTACTAAGTAGACATTGACCAGAATATGATACACATAATGCACCATGAACAAATACTTCTATTTCTATATTTGAATTTTTACAAATATATGATATTTCATCAATTGATAATTCTCTTGCTAAAACTACTCTTTTGAAACCTAATTGTTCAAGCTGATTAACACCTTCTAAATTATGAACAGTCATTTGTGTACTTGCATGTAAAGGTAAATCTGGAAAATGTTTTGAAATTATTTTTGCTAAACCTAAATCTTGTATAATAATTGCATCAATTCCATAACAATATGCTTGATTAATTAAATCAAGTGCTTCATTTATTTCACTATTTTTGATTAAAGTATTTACAGTTAGATATGTTTTTACATTTCTAACTTTTGCATATTGTATAGCCTTTTTTAATGTATTACCTTCAAAGTTACTTGCAAAATTTCTTGCATTAAAATTTTTTGCTCCAAAATATACTGCATCTGCACCATTTTGCACAGCTGCTATTAAACTTTCGTAACTGCCAACTGGTGATAGTAATTCTATATTATTCATTAATTAATTCCTCCAAACAATAAATATTATACCATAATATTAGTTAAAAGTGTAACACAAATTAGTGGATTGCATAATATATATTATCTTTTGAAAGGAGGAATTAATTATGCCAGAAGATCAAGTAAGAAATTGTGGATGTGGTGGTTGCGGAAACTGTGGTGGAGGCTGCGGCGGATGTGGCGGTTTTGGTGGACTATTCGGCGGATGTGGCGGCGGATGTGATTGCACTATATTATTCTTCATCATAGTATTTTTGTTATTATTCTGTGGATGTGGAAATAATAACGGATGTTGCTAGTACTAGTATATTAAACTACATTAAAAAAATGACTATATTTATTTATAGTCATTTTTCTTGTGTATGAATTAATAACAAAAAAGTGAGAATAATAAAGAAAACAGCAGAAAAAATATGAGAATGGATAATAAACAAATGAATAAATTGTTTATTATTGGAAATTAGTAATAATTAACTAATTATCAGATTTGGAGAAAATATTTTATAATGGTATAATATAAACTATGGTAGCAGTATTCTAGTTCAATAAGTAAATTAGAAGACGGGGCTAAAAATCCGTTGAAAGAGCATATCAATGAGACTTGTTATATTTTGCTTGTTACGCCCAGTAATGGGTGAGTATAATAAGGTAGACAAGGGGGCGGCTATAATGGCATATAGTATTAAACCCTTTTGTTATGGAGAGGTAATAGTTGTAAAGACTATTATTATAAACCCTGCGAGGCCTATTTAGGTACACAGCGTAGCTTTTCGTGAGCTTGTATAGAGGATTGGTTTGTTATATATTTCAAATAGAAACTATATGGGCAAAAGCGAATAATAATTTATATAAATTGATAAAGGAAAACTTCTAGACTGTACTTTTTTAAGTTAATATTATTAGGATTGAGGTGTGATCTAAGTGGTAATCCAGCCGTAACTAATGGCAACTGGTTACTATTGTTTTTAAACGGAAACGGCTCAGATGGCAACATCTAAGCAAACAATAGGGAAATCCTGCTGGACCTAAGTCACAAAATTTACTTTTAGTATTTACCATAAAAAAATTTTTTAATAAAGGAAAGTGTAAAATGGCAAAGCCAAAATCGAAAACGAATATAAAATGGACACTTACAATTTTTTTAGTAACATTTATTGTATCAATGACATTTTCATATTTATCAATAATAATTATGGATAATATATCATTGGGTATAGCGATATTAATGTTACTATTTATAATTTTGTTAGGTGTAGTAAATGACTTAATAGCAGTTGCAGTAACTGCTGCAAATATTGATTCATTACATGCGAAAGCATCTGATAAGAAAAAAGGTGCGAAAACTGCTATACGATTAGTAAAAAGCGCTAACAAAGTTTCTAGTATTTGTGCAGACGTAGTAGGTGACGTATCAGGAATATTAAGTGGTAGTGTTGGTGTATTAATTGCAATGCAAATATCTAATACATATAATTTTAGTTTATCAATAGTTTCACTTGTAACAGGTGGTGTAATAGCTGCACTTACAGTTACAGGAAAATCACTTGAAAAACATTATGGAATAAATAAAGCAGATGAAATAGTGTATTTTGTTGGAAGAGTTTTAGAATTTTATAAAAAATAGGTATAAATTACCGATATATTGGAAAAATATTTATAAATATTATGAAAATATAAAGGTGATTTTTTTATGTTAAAAAGAAATAAAGTTTTAATAACTACAATAACAATGATAATACTTCTTAGTTTTCTAACAATATCTGCATATGTATATGATAGTTTTTCTACTGAGACTTTATCAAGAATTGGGTCAAGAGGAACAGAGGTTAGAAAAATACAAACATTACTCAAAAATTATGGTGTGTATAATGGAGCAGTAGATGGAATATATGGTAGTAAAACAGCACAAGCTGTAAAAGTATTTCAACGATATAATGGACTAACAGCAGATGGAGTTGCAGGTCCTGCGACATTGAAAAAAATGGGTATATCTACAACAACTTCAAACACATCAAATAGTAATGATACAAATCTACTTGCAAGATTAGTTCATGGAGAGGCAAGAGGTGAGCCATATAGTGGACAGGTGGCAGTTGCAGCAGTTGTGTTAAATAGGGTTGACAGTTCAAAGTTCCCAAATACAGTTGCAGGTGTTATTTATCAAAGTGGAGCATTTGATGTAGTAGCTGATGGACAGATTAATATGGCTCCAAATCAAACAGCTATAAATGCCGCAAGAGATGCAATAAACGGTTGGGATCCATCATATGGTGCAATATATTATTTTAATCCAAATACAGCTACAAATAAATGGATATGGTCAAGACCACATACAATAACAATAGGTAATCATAGATTTTGTAAATAAAAAGAATAAGTTAAAGATAAATATTAAATAAATGTAAAATTAATTGTTTAATATTTATCTTTTTTGTTATATAATAATATACGAAAATTATACTAAAACTACTTAACAAATAAAAAAGTGTGGTATAATAACCTAAAATAGATATTTTTAAATTGGAGGATATAAGTTTGAAAAAAACATTAATAATTATTATTAATAAAATGATATATAAATTTGGCAAACTATTCAAAAAGGGGTCTAGTATGCCTGGCAAGATTGTTTTAAAACTAGATAAAAATATATTAGATAAAATAGTTTTACCTAAAAATATAATTGCTGTAACAGGAAGTAATGGTAAAACATCAACTGTTGAAATGATATGTAACATATTAGAGAAAAGTGGTTATACAGTTGGTTGTAATAAAGAAGGTTCTAATCAAATAGAAGGTGTTACAACTATGATACTTAATTGCTGTAATTTAAAAGGTGTTGTAAAAAAAGATTTCCTTGTTATTGAAACAGATGAAAGATATGCAAGACATACATTTAAACATTTTAAACCAACACATTTAGTTATAACTAATTTATATAGAGATCAAATGACTAGAAATGGACATCCTGAGCATATATATAATATTATAAAAGAGGCAATAGATGATGATATACATCTTATATTAAATGCAGATGATCCATTGACTTCTTTATTTGGGTATAAAAGAAAAAATGTTACATATTTTGGTATGGCTAAAAACGAACTATCAAAAGAAAATAATGATAGTGTATATGATGATGGAAAGTATTGTCCAAATTGTAAAGAAAAATTAGATTATGAATATTATCACTATAATCACATTGGTAAATATAATTGCAATAATTGTGGACATAAAAGAAATGACCCAGATTTTGAAATAACAAATCTTGATTTTGAAAATAGTACAATTGAAATAAATAATAAAGATAGTATAAATATTAATTTGAAAAGCATATATAATGCATATAATATTTTAGTTGCCTTTACTGTTGCAAGTTTATTTAAAATTGATAGTAAAAAGATAACAGAAGTATTAAACAATTATATAATAAAAAATGATAGAGTACAGAAATTTGAAATAAATGGACATAATGCAATGTTACTTACATCTAAACATGAAAATTCAATTTCATATAATCAATCATTAATGTATGTAGTTAGACAAAATAAACCTTGCAGTGTAGTGTTAATAGTTGATGCAATAAGCAGAAAGTATTTTACAAGTGAAACCTCTTGGTTATGGGATATTGATTTTGAGTTATTAAATAATGATTGTGTTAAAAAGATAATTGTTTCAGGTAAATATGTAAATGATTTAAGTATAAGGTTACAATATGCAAATGTTAATCAAGAAAAAATAGTTCAAACAGGTGATTTAGATAAAATGATGGAATATACAAAAAATGATTCTATAGGAGATGTGTATGTTATAACATGTTTCTCAGATAGAATGAAGTTTATGTCAAGGAGGTAGAAATGACAATAAAATTATTACATATATATTATGATATTATGAATTTGTATGGTGAATATGCAAATATGTTAATACTAAAAAAACATATTGAAGACCAAGGGTTTGAAGTAATATTAGATAAGAAAACAATAAATGAAGATATTGATTTTGAGTCATATGATTTTATTTATATGGGAAGCGGAACAGAAAATAATCAATTGGTAGTATTAAAGGATATACGAAAATACAGAGATGTATTACAAAATATAGTAAATAATAAAGTAATGTTATTTACAGGTAATTCATATGAGTTACTTGGAAAAAGTATTACTAACTTCAATAATGAATATATTGAAGTTTTAAATATATTTAATTTTGAAACTAAAATAATTAATGGAAGAGTTACATCAGATATTGTATATGACTCAGAGTATTTTGATAAAAACATAGTAGGCTTTATAAATAAAAGTAGTAATATATATAATAATGAAAATCATTTGTTTAAAGTAAAATATGGAATAGGTGATAATGAAAAAAATGATTATGAAGGAATTAAATATAATAATTTTTATGGAACACATGTCATAGGACCTATATTTATTAAAAATCCTGAAATACTAAAACAAATTGTAATTAATATTTGTACAAATGCTAATAAAGATTTTGAATATAAAGAGATAGAGTATTTAGAAGAAAATAATTCATATAATTTAGTATTAAGTGAGTTAGAAAAGAGATTTAGAAAATAGTAGATAATAGGAAGTATTGATTTAGTAATAATATGTTAAATCAGTACTTTTTATTTTTATTAACTTAAAAAGTACTACAACTTCAAAAATTTTGAAATGAGTTCAAAAATTTTGAACAAATGTATTGCAATGTGAAAGTAATCATGCTATAATAATGACCGTATAATGCACATATAGCTAGTTAGTAAGTGGTGCTTAAAGGTCCTTACTAGTGTTTGAAACTATATGGATGTAAAACTTATGGAGGTGTATATTTATGGCAGTAGTTGCAATGAAAAAATTACTAGAAGCAGGTGTTCATTTTGGACATCAAACAAAAAGATGGAATCCTAAAATGGGAGAGTATATCTTTACAGAAAGAAATGGTATTCATATTGTTGATTTACAAAAAGTATCAAAACATGTTGATGAAGCATATTCTTTTATTAAACAAAGAGTAGCAGATGGAGCAGATGTTATATTTGTAGGTACAAAAAAACAAGCTCAAGAAGCAGTTAAAGAAGAAGCTAAAAGAAGCGGTATGTACTATGTAAATCAAAGATGGTTAGGTGGAACATTAACTAATTTTAAAACAATTCAAAAAAGAGTTAAAAAGTTAAAAGAATTAGAAGAAATGGAACAAAACGGAACATTTAATGTATTACCTAAAAAAGAAGTTATTAAATTAAAAGGCGAAATGGAAAAACTAGAAAAATATTTAGGTGGTATTAAAAATATGAAAAAAGTACCAGGAGTTATGTTTGTAGTTGATCCTAAAAAAGAAAAAATTGCTATATTAGAAGCAAGAAAATTAAATATTCCAATTGTTGGATTAGTTGATACAAACTGTGATCCTGATGATGTTGATATAATAATACCAGGAAATGACGATGCAGTAAGATCAGTTAAATTAATTGTAGAAGCAATGGCTAATGCAGTTATTGAAGCTAATCAAGGTGAAAGCTTTGAAAAAGAAGAAACTCAAAACATTGAAAATAATGCACAACAAGATATTGAAGAAGTAGTAGAAAATAGTAATACAGAAGAAGTTTAATAATATATATTATTATGAAAGGTGGAATAAAAAATGGTAACTGCAGAAATTGTTAAAGAATTAAGAGAAATGACAGGCGCAGGTATGATGGACT
>CAZFOR010000002.1:41744-61794 GCA_964520895.1 uncultured Eubacteriales bacterium
GAGTTTTAGAAGAAACTAATGGTGACTTAGTTAAAGCATCAGAATTATTACGTGAAAGAGGAATTGCAAAAGCAGCTAAAAAAGCAGGAAGAATTGCTGCTGAAGGTTTAGTTGAAAGTTATATACATGCAGGTGGAAGAATTGGTGTTTTAGTAGAAGTTAATATTGAAACAGACTTTGCTGCTAAAAACGAAGATTTCAAAGAATTTGTAAAAGATATTGCTATGCATATAGCAGCAGTAGCTCCACAATATGTAAGAAGAGAAGAAGTACCTGAAGAAGTTGTTGAACATGAAAAAGAAATATTAAAAGCACAAGCTATGAATGAAGGAAAACCTGCTGAAATAGCTGAAAAAATGGTACAAGGTAGAATTGATAAATTCTTTAAAGAAATATGTTTAATGGAACAACCATTTATTAAAGATCCAGATATAACAATCGAAAAATTAGTTGCTTCAAAAATAGCAACAATTGGTGAAAATATCACAATTAGAAGATTTGCAAGATTTGAAAGAGGAGAAGGAATTGAAAAGAGAGAAGAGAATTTTGCAGAAGAAGTAATGAAACAAATTAATGGTTAATAAAAATAAGGGGCAAGTAATTGTCCCTTTTATTTAAGTTAAATTAAAAATCTTAAAGGAGGTATTTTTTTATGTCATTTAAAAGGGTATTAATTAAAATAAGTGGAGAAGCAATAGCAGGTAATAAGAAATTTGGAATAGATGAAGATGTACTTAGTAATATTTGTGATAGTATAAAAAAGGCTAAAGATACAGGTGTAGAAATAGGTATTGTAATTGGTGGTGGAAACATATGGAGAGGTAAATATGGCAAGAAGATGGACAGAACAACAGCTGACCATATGGGAATGTTAGCAACAGTTATAAATGCATTAGCTTTTCAAAGTGCATTAGAAGAAATAGGTGTAGAGACAAGATTACAAACAGCTATTGAAATGAGACAAATTGCTGAACCATATATTAGAAGAAGAGCAGTAAGACATTTAGAAAAAGGAAGAGTTGTGTTATTTGCAGCAGGTACAGGAAATCCATTCTTTACAACAGATACAGGCGCAGTATTAAGAGCAGCAGAAATAGAAGCAGATGCTATTTTACTTGCAAAAAATGTTGATGGAGTTTATGATAGTGATCCTGACGAAAATCCTAATGCTATAAAATATGAAGAAATATCTTTTGGAGAGTTTTTGAATAAAAAATTAAGAGCACTTGACTTAACAGCAGTTTCATTATGTATGGATAATAATATCCCTATACATGTATTTGGTATAAATAATCCAGATAATATACTAAAAGTATTAAATGAAGAAAAAATTGGAACAGTTATAAAATAAGTTGACATAAAGTATTGAAAAAGATATAAGGCGTGTGATATAATATTGCAAACCTTATATCTTTTATTATATATTCATTTTATATGAGTATAAGGAAATATATTTTATAGGAGGAATTTAAAATGAAAAAAGTAGCTCAAGGAAAGGTTCGGGACATTTATGATGTAGGAGAGAATCTGATAATAGTAACATCAGACAGAATTTCAGCATTTGATGTTGTGTTACCGAACGCAATCCCAAACAAAGGGAAAATCTTAAATGGCATTTCTGAGTTTTGGTTTGATTTTACAACAGATGTAATAAAAAACCATATGATTTCTACAGACATTTATGATATGCCAAAGGAATTCCAAACACCTGAGTTTGAAGGAAGAAGTATGTTGGTGAAAAAATTAAAAATGCTGCCGGTTGAATGTATTGTTAGGGGATATATTACCGGTTCTGGTTGGGAAAGTTATAAGAAGGACGGAACAGTTTGCGGTATACAATTACCTGAGGGATTGAGAGAATCAGAAAAACTTCTTGATCCTATATATACTCCAACAACCAAAGAACAAACAGGTCATGATGAACCTATTTCTTTTGAACAAACATGTGAACTTGTCGGCGAAAAGTATGCGACATTACTTCGTGATAAAAGCATTGAGATTTATTCTAAATGTGCTGAGTATGCACTTGAAAAGGGAATAATCATTGCTGATACCAAATTTGAATTTGGTATTGATGAGAAGGGCGAACTTTATCTTGCAGATGAGGTATTAACACCTGACAGCAGCAGATTCTGGCCGAAAGATGAATATGTTATTGGAAAAGGTCAAAAGAGCTTTGATAAACAGATGGTAAGAGATTGGCTCAAAAACACTGGATGGAATAAGCAACCTCCGGCTCCTGAAATACCGGAAGATGTTTTAAATGAAACTTCTTCTAAATATTTGGAGGCATTAAAAAAGTTAACAGAAGATTAATAAGAAGTTATTAAAAGAAAAAGGCGAAACATAATAAAATGTTTCGCTTTTTCTTTTAATTTACTGAATTTAACGGAATCTTTCCTTAATACGCCGCCATTTATCTTTTTGTATTTGCTCAGGCGTTAATGGAATTGATCTCCTGTCAGTATGTTCTGCATCATCGCCACCGTAATCTATATGCCGATGTGTATTTTCATACATTCTTGGGATTGATTCTGCCTTTACTGTGTTTTTGTTTTCTTCTGAATTACTCATAATGAATACCTCCTTGAATTTTAAAAAAAGTTTTTAAAAATTTAGATAAAAAACTATCTTTAAATATTATATCATAAAAATAACTAAAATAGAACTTGCAAAATAAATTTTTATTAAAAAACATTAAAATATCAAGTTATTATTTACAATATCCCAAAAAAATGATATATTTAGAAAGTAATGAAAGGGGAGAAAAATATGTTAGAATATAATGAAGTGGAAGAAAAAATGCAAAAATCTTTAAATGTGTATATTGATAATTTAGGTACTATAAGGGCAGGTAGAGCAAACCCTCAAATACTAAATAAAATTAGTGTTGATTATTATGGTGTTTCAACACCGATTACACAAGTTGCCAGTATATCAGTACCAGAGGCTAGATTAATAGTTATACAACCTTGGGATAGAAGTGTTTTAAAAGAAATTGAAAAAGAAATACAAAAAGCAGATATTGGAATTAATCCAATAAATGATGGTAGTGTTATACGTTTATCTTTTCCTGAATTAACAGAAGAAAGAAGAAAAGATATTGTTAAAGAAATAAAGAAAATAGCAGAAGATGCAAAAATAGTTATAAGGAATATAAGAAGAGATTGTATTGATTTATTTAAATCTAAACAAAAAACATCTGAAATTACAGAAGATGATTTAAAACAAGCTGAAGATGAAATACAAAAACTTACTGATAAATTCAATAAACTAATTGATGTTGAACTAGAGAAAAAAGAAAAAGATGTAATGTCAGTATAAATAAAAGCTATCTTTAATTTAAAGCTAAATTTTTGGAGGTTAATATATGAATGAAATTGACAAGCAAAGTTTACCAAAACATATTGCTATAATTATGGATGGTAATAGAAGGTGGGCAAAAAATAAAGGCTTACCAGCAAAACTAGGTCATGCAGAAGGTGTAAAAACATTAGAAAACATCACAAAATATTGTGATAAAATTGGAATAAAGTTTTTAACAGTATATGCTTTTTCAACAGAAAACTGGAAAAGAAGTAAAGAAGAAGTAGATGATTTAATGAATCTACTTTCAAAATATATTAAAGATTTTGATAAAAAAAATGATGTTGATAATATAAAAGTTAGAATTATTGGAGATATCACAAAATTAAGACAAGATTTACAAGAAGGTATTATTAGAATACAAGAAAAGACTAAAAACAATACAGGTCTTACATTTAATATAGCTATTAATTATGGTGGAAGAGAAGAAATTTTAAAAGCTATAAAGGAATTATCTAATGAGGTTAGTAATAATAATATAAGTGTTGATGATATTGATGAAAATGTATTTCAAAGTCATTTATATGCTACATCAGATGTAGACTTGTTAATAAGGACTAGTGGTGAAGTTAGAATTAGTAATTTTCTACTTTGGCAAATATCATACTCAGAGATGTACTTTACTGACACATTATGGCCTGATTTTAAAGAAAAAGACTTAGATGAAGCTATTATTGAGTATCAAAAAAGAAATAGAAAATTTGGGGGTAAATAATGCTAGATAAAGAAAACTTACCAAAACATATTGCTATGATAATGGATGGTAATAGAACATGGGCTAGGAATAAAGGATTAGACCCAATGCAAGGACATTTAGAGTTAGTTGTAGCATTAGATAAAGTTATTAAATATTCAAAAGAAATAGGTATAAAAGAGATTACTTTTTATGCGTTTTCAACAGAAAATTGGAAAAGAAGTAAAGAAGAAGTAGATTGGCTTATGGATATATATAATAAGTTTATATCAACGTTTTATGAAAAATACCCAGGTATTAAATTTAGACAATTAGGTGAAAAAGAGAGATTACCTAATTTTATACAAAAATCAATATATGAAATGGAAAATAAAACAAATGAAAGTAATGATATGACATTTAACATGGCATTAAATTATGGTGGAAGACAAGAATTAATAAATGCGACAAAACAAATATTAAATGAGGTAAAAGATAATAAGCTAAAGATAAATGAAATTGATAGTCAAACAGTTTCAAATTATTTATATACCGAGGGAGATAGTGATCCTGATTTAATTATTAGGACTAGTGGACAAATAAGACTTAGTAATTTTCTACTTTGGCAATCATCATATAGTGAGCTATATTTTACAAATGTATATTGGCCAGATTTTGATGAAAATGAGTTGGAAAAAGCTATTATAGAATATCAAAAAAGAAATAGGAAGTTTGGAGGTAAATAATGTTAGTTAAAAGAATATTATCTTTGGTTTTAGGTTTTGCATTTACTATTTGGGTAGTTATTTGGACTAATCAAATAATGGTAAATCTAGTTATAGGTGTTTTTACATTAATTGCAGTACATGAGTTAGATAAAGCATTTAGACAAAAACAAATAAAACCTATAACATATATAAGTTATGCGTTAACAGCAGTTATATATATTATAAATACATTATGCTATTTGAATATTATAAAAATGGATATACTAATAGTATATGCATATATTGTATTACCAATAGCAATACTGTCACTATTTATTGCATATGTAATTAAACATCATAAATATACAATAATGGATGTAGGTGTAACACTATTGCAAATGGCATATCCTATATTTTTATTTACATTTATAACAAACATATATTCACTTGCAAATGGCAAAATGATTATATGGTATATATTTATAGGGTCATGGTTTACTGATATATTTGCATTTTGTATTGGTAAAACATTTGGTAAAACAACATTTACATCAATTAGTCCTAAAAAGACGATAGAAGGATGTATGGGTGGAGTATTAGGTGCAGTAATAGGATTTGGAGTATTTACATATATAATAAATAGATTTTTCTGTTTAGGTATTAATTATACACATATAATTGTACTTGCAATTGTATGTTCAATTGTATCTCAAGTAGGAGATTTATTTGCATCTAGTATCAAAAGATTTACTGGAATAAAAGATTTTGGGAATGTATTTCCAGGACATGGTGGAATGATAGATAGATTTGATAGTACTTTGTTTATTGCACCATTAATATTTGCATATTTCTATTTTTTAATATAACTAATATGCAAAAAAAGCATTTTTACATAAGAAAGGGTTGTGATTGATTTTGTTAATTTTAAATATCTTATTACAAGCAATTAAGATAATCATATTATTAGGAGTTCTAGTAATTATACATGAAGGTGGACATTTTTTTGTTGCTAAGTTTTTCAAAATACCTGTAAAGGAATTTGCAGTAGGATTTGGTAAAAAATTGTGGTCTAAAGAAAAAAATGGTACACTTTACTCAATAAGAATATTTCCATTAGGTGGATTTGTAGATATAGATGATGAAAAAAAAGAAGGAAGTTTTGCCCAGGCTCCGTTATACCAAAAGAATTTAATTTTGGTAGCAGGTGCTTTTGTTAATTTCCTTTTTGCTATAATTTTTGGGTTTATTGTACTATTTTCAAGAGGTGATTTTGTTACAAATAGGATTAGTACAGTTAATACAGATGCACCAATATTTGCACTAAATATCCAGCAAGGTGATGAGATATATAAAATTAATGGTAAAAGGATATATACGAAAAATCAAATAGATACAGCAATGTATTCTAATGAAGGTGAAGTAATAGATATGGAAATAAAAAAACAAGATGATAGTATACAAAAATATCAAGTAAATCCATATATGGTAGATTATGCTGTAACAGGTTTTAGTGTAAATGAAAATAACGAGATAAATTATATTAATGAAAGTTCAGATATTAATACAGATAAAATAAGTATGGGTGATAAAATAGTTTCAATAAATAATATTACTGTAACAAATAATGATGAATTATCAAATGAGATTAACAAATATATTGGAAGTGAAGCTGTAATTAACATAGAGAGAAATGGTAGTCAGATACAACAAAACATACAAATTGATAGATTTAGTAAATACTATATTGGTGTTAATTTAGAACTTGCAGAAGATACATTTTTAAATAAAGCATATTATTCATTTATAGGTACAGGAGATTTTGTTTATGAAACATTTAAAGGAATGGTTGAATTAATTACAGGACAAAGTAAAAATGCAGAATTAATGGGAATTATAGGTGTATCACAGATTATAACTGAAACATCTAGTATAATAGAATATTTAGGTATAATGGTATCTGTAAGTTTAAGTTTAGCAATTGTAAATCTATTTCCATTACCATTATTAGATGGTGGAAAAATAGTATTATTTACAATTGAGAAATATAGAAAAAAAGAATTCTCAGAAAGATTTATTAAAATATGTACTAGTGCTACAATAGGACTATTAGCACTACTTACAATATATGTTATGATTAAAGATATTATTAGAATTGTATAGGATGTGATTTAAAATGGAACAAATATTAGAAGCCATGTTATTTGCATATGGTAGACCAATTAAACTAAGTGTACTTGCAAATATACTTGATAAAAAAGAATTTGAGATTAAGCAAGTATTAGATAGTATGAAAAAAGATTATGAAAACAGAGGAATTGAATTAATTGCTTTAGAAGATAGTTATAGTTTAGTTACTAAAAGCAAATATAGTGCATATATATATAAACTATTTGAAACAAAATCAAAACCTAATATAACAAATGCAGGTTTTGAGGTTTTAGCTATAATTGCATATAATTCAAATATTACAAGAGCAGAAGTAGAAAAAATAAGAGGGGTAAATTCAGATAGTACAATAAATAAATTAGTAGAATATGAACTAATAGAAGAAGCGGGTAGAAAAGATGTACCAGGTAAACCAATAATGTACAAAGTTGCATCGGATTTCTATAAATTATTTGGATATGAAAATCTAGATGAATTACCTAAGATTACTATAGAGGTAGAAGATAAAGAAAAAATAGGATAATATGGAGAAAATAAAGAATGAACATTTTAGATTATGAGTTTGATGAAAAATTATTAGAGCAAAGTAATACAGATGTTAATGAAAAATTGATACCAGCAAGGATTATAACAACATATAGAGATAGATATGAGATTATATGTAATAATGGAAAAGGGTTTGCAAAATTAAAATCAGGAAGTTATTATGATAATCCAGATAGTATTTTTCCAACAATAGGGGATTTTGTATTAATTGAGTGGAATAATACAGGTGATAGTATGATTACACAAACATTAAAAAGGAAAAGTTGTTTTTCAAGATTTGACCCATCACCAGATAGAAAACATGAGCAATTTGTTGCAGCAAACTTTGATTATGTTTTTATTATACAATCATTAAATAATAACTATAATCTTCGTAGAATAGAAAGATATTTGACAATAGCATGGCAATCTGGTGGAATACCAGTTATTATACTTACTAAATGTGATTTAATTGAAGATTATTTACAAATTGTATCTGAAATAGAAGATATAGCACCATTAGTTGATATACATGTAATAAGCTCCAAAACAGGACAAGGAATTGATGAATTACAAAAATATTTCAAACCTAAAAAATCAGTTGTATTTTTAGGTTCATCAGGTGTTGGAAAATCTACTTTAGTAAATAGATTAGCTGGAAATGAAATTATGGAAACAAAAGAAATTAGAGAAGATGACTCAAGAGGTAGACATACTACAACACATAGACAATTAATTATGCTTGAAAGTGGTACTATGATAATAGATACACCTGGTATGAGAGAACTTGGAATGTGGGATGTTTCAGAAGGCTTAGATAAAACGTTTAAAGATATAGACGATCTTTTAGGAAACTGTAAGTTTTCAAATTGTACTCATACAAATGAACCAGGTTGTGCAATATTAGAAGCAATACAAGATGGGCAGATTTCTGAAGATAGGTTTAATTCATATATAAAACTTAGAAATGAAGCAAAATATATAGAAGATAGTCAGTCGTATCTTAGAGAAAAGAAACAAAAATTCAAAGAAATTACAAAACAAAATAGAAATAATTTTAAAAAATAATATATGGAGGTTTGTATGAATAAAAAAAGTGGAGTAACATTAGTTGCATTAGTTGTTACTATAATAGTAATGGCTTTAATCGCAACAATTATAGTGGTTCAAACAGATGAAACAAATGAAGAAACTAGTGTTTTAGAATTTGTTAATCAAATGAAACAAATTGAGGTTGCTGTTGAAAATGAAAGATATAAAAAAGAAGAAAATACTTCGTACACATATAAAGGAACATTAATTTCTACACCTGTAACAGTTGGAACACAAACATATCCAAGTGTTACAAATACTGGCAATTGGTATAATGTAACACAAAATGAGTTGGAGAGTATAGGAATTAAATTAATACCAGGAGATTATATAATTAATTATGATACATTAAAGGTTATATCAGTTTCTGGTATTAAATATAAAGATATTATGTATTATACATTATATGATATTTTACAAGTAGTCAATCTTGAATAATTTCTTTATTTAAAAATGTAATTAAATATTTTTTTAAACATATATTTTAAGTAGTATGTACAATTTATTAAGGAGATATTATGATAAAAATTGCTACTTTTAGTTTAAAAGATATATTTATTAAGTTTTTTATTAGTGCTACATTTATATCACTAATTATATATGTTATTAAAATAAGTGATATTGAAAAAATTAATATTAATTTATTAAGATTAACAATTTCAAATAATATACCAATATATAAATCAGAAAATGTAAATGACAAAAATGAAAAGTTATTTAATATTTTAAAAAATGAAATATATGTTTTAAATAATAAAAACTATAAAGAAAAAACTAAGAAGGAAGATGAGCAAGTTAATCAACAACAAGAAAACCTAAATAATACAAATAATGTTGAAACATGTACAAATTTAAATATAAATGATATAGATAACAAAACATATAATATAGATAATAATATAAGTAAAATCCAAATTAGGAATAATACATCATATAACATTGATATAGACAATTTATTAAAACAAAAATTAAATATATCTACAGATAAAAACAAGTTAACAATATTAATAGTTCATACGCATGGCTCTGAAAGCTATACAGGAATAGAACATACAGATTATTTTAGAAATGAAGATATCACGAAAAATATGGTAAGAGTAGGTGATGAATTAGAGGCTGTACTTAAAAATTCAGGATATAATGTAATACATGATAAAACATTATATGATTATCCAACATATAGTGGGTCATATACAAGGGCATTAGAAACTATTAATAGTTATATAGATCGTAATCCTAATATTGATATTGTATTAGATATACATAGAGATGCAATAGGTAGTAAACCTGATTTTGCACCAAGTATAAATATAGATAATAACGAAATGTCTAAATTGATGTTTGTTGTTGGAACAAATGAAGGGGGACTTGAACATCCAAATTGGGAAGAAAATTTTAAACTTGCATTAAAATTGCAAAATACAGGTGTACAAATGTATGGAAATTGTTTTAGAGAAATGGTACTTACAAAATCTAGATATAATCAACATACAACAAAAGGGTCATTAATTCTAGAAGTAGGAGCAACAGGTAATACACTAGAGCAAAGTATTATGTCGATGAGATATTTTGCTAAAATATTAGATACAGTATTAAATGAAAAATAAATTAATTAAGAGGTGATGAAATAATATGGAAAGTATTAAATTGGATTATACAAATGTATTGAATTTTGTAAAAGAAAGTGAAATAAATGATTATCAAGATAAGGTAAACAATGTACATAACATGTTGCATAACAAAACAGGTAAAGGAAATGATTTTACAGGTTGGGTTGATTTACCTGTAAATTATGATAAAGAGGAATATGATAGAATAAAAAAAGCAGCAGATTATGTTAAACAAAATGCTGAAGTTTTAATTGTTATAGGTATAGGTGGCTCATATTTAGGTGCAAAGGCTGTAATAGATGCATTAACACCTTCATTTTCAAAAACAGGAACAAAAGTATATTATGCAGGAAATAATATGAGTTCAAAATATTTAAATGATTTGATAAATGAAATTAAAGGCAAAGAGTTTTGTATAAATGTTATATCAAAATCAGGTACAACAACAGAACCATCAATTTCATTTAGAATATTTAAAGAATTAATTGAAAAAAAATATGGAAAAGAGGAAGCAAAAAACCGTATATTTGTTACGACAGATAAGCAAAGAGGTGTTTTAAAAGAACTTGCAAATAACAAAGGATATGAAACTTTTGTTGTTCCAGATGATGTAGGTGGTAGATATTCAGTATTAACAGCAGTTGGATTATTACCTATAATGGTAGCAGGTATTGATACAGACCAGTTAATCAATGGTGCATATGATATGTTTAATATGCTACAAAACACTGATTTGAGTCAAAATGATTGCTATAAATATGCAGTTATTAGAAACATATTATATAATAAAGGTAAAGAAATTGAAATAATGGTAAATTACGAATCTAGCCTACACTATTTTACAGAATGGTTTAAACAGCTATTTGGTGAAAGTGAAGGAAAAGAAGGTAAAGGTATATTCCCAACAGGTGTAGATAATACAACAGATTTACATTCAATGGGTCAATATATACAACAAGGTAAAAGACATATATTTGAAACAGTATTAAACATACAAAAAGATGAATATAACATGGTTATTGAAAAATCAGATGATAGTAAAGGTGATGGATTAGAGTTTCTAGAAGGTAAAACTATTGATTATATAAATAAAAAAGCCATGGAAGGTACTATTAAAGCACATGTTGATGGACAAGTTCCTAACATGGTAATTAATATACCTGAGTTATCACCATACTATATAGGTAGTTTAATATACTTTTTTGAAAAAGCGTGTGCAATTAGTGGTTATATTTTAGACATAAATCCATTTGACCAAATGGGTGTTGAAGAATATAAAAAGAATATGTTTAGATTATTAGGTAAAATATAGAGTAAATATATTAAATGTAATAAGTTAAGAATATGTAATTAAATATTTTTAACAGTTTGGAGGAAGATATGGAGTATTTTTTTTATTCAATAGATTTAGAAATAATGGAACAAATCAAACAAATGAAAAAAAATAATGTTGATGAAGAGGAAATTTTAATTGAAATTAAAACATCTGGTCAATATTTAGGAACATATGATGAAAAAAGTTTTTGTGAATTAATTGCAAAATTGGGTGAAGATAATGCAAAATATCTTAATAAAGAGTATATTGATTTAGTAGAGCTAAAAGCATTATATGAAAATATAAAAACTGATTTTGATAATGAAGTAATAAGAGAATTTAAAATAATGATATATAAACCAATTAGTAATTGTAAAGGAATAGTTCTTTTGAAAATGAAAACAAAAGAAGATATTGAAATTGTTCCTAAAAAGAAATGGTTTGAAATATGGAAGAAATAAAAATGAGGTAATAAAATGAAAGTAGGTTTTTGTACATTAGGTTGTAAAGTTAATCAATATGAAACAAATCTAATGATAGAGCAATTTAAAAATAATGGATATGAAATAGTCGATTTTAATGATTTTGCAGATGTTTATGTTATAAACACATGTACTGTAACAAATATGAGTGATAGAAAATCAAGGCAAATGATTAAAAAAGCAAAAAAGCAAAATAAAAATAGTATTTTAATTGCCATAGGTTGTTTGGCACAAGTGTCTAAAAATGAATTAGAAAAAATAGATGAAATTGATTTAATATTAGGTAATGAAGAAAAGAAAAATATAATTAAATATATAAATGAATACATAAAACAAAATGAAAAAGTTGAACAAGTATTAGATATAATGAAACAAGAAACATATTGTGAAGAGCAATTAGAAAACTTTTATGATAAAACAAGAGCAATAATTAAAATTGAAGATGGATGTAATAATTATTGCAGTTATTGTATTATCCCATATGCAAGGGGAAAAATTAGAAGTAAAAATATTAATGATGTTATACAAGAAGTAAATAATGTTGTAAAAAATGGCTATAAAGAAATTGTATTAACAGGGATTCATATTGCATCTTATGGAAAAGATTTAAATAATATATCTTTAATTGATTTATTAGAAAAATTGAATCAAATAGATAAATTAGAAAGAATTAGACTTGGTTCATTAGAACCAACAATTATAACAAAAGACTTTCTGGATAGATTGATTAAATTAGAAAAGATTTGTCCACATTTTCACTTATCACTTCAATCAGGTTGTGATGAAACTTTAAAGGCAATGAATAGAAAATATACTACTGGTCAGTTTAAAAAAATAGTAGATTTATTAAGAAAATATTATGAAGATGCTAATATTACAACAGACATAATAGTAGGGTTTCCAGGTGAAACAAATCAGCAGTTTTACCAAACAGTAACATTTTTATCTGAAATTAAATTAACAAAACTACATGTATTTAAATATTCGGTTAGAAAAGGAACTGTTGCAGCTAAAATGGATAATCAAATAAGTCCAAATGCGAAAAATGAAAGAAGCAAAGTCTTAATTGAATTAAGTGATAAAACAGAAAAAGAGTTTTTAGAAAAATATATAAACAAACAAGTTAAAATCCTTTTAGAAGAAAAAGAAGGTGAATATATAAAAGGATTTACAACAAATTATTTACATACTAAAATAAAATCAGATAAACATGAAAATGATATTGTATCTGGAATAGTAAAAGAAGTTAAAAATAATATGTTGATTGTTGAATAAATTTGAAAAGTATGATTTTTTATATTATTGAAGTCATACTTTTTTCTATATTATTTTTCAAATTGATAATTGAATAAAATTAATATTGTTTTTCCTATTGACAATGTGTTAATAAAATTATAAAATATGATTGTGAAAGTAGATATATTTAGTATATAAAAAAATATATAAATAATATAAACTTTGAACATTGAAAAATTAATAGGAGGTGTAGTAATTGGAATTAGTAACAATAATTGTTGCTTGTCTGATAACATCTGTAATTTCAATAGTATTAACAATAGTAATAAAAAATGCGGTTGATTCTAAAAATGTAGAAAATGCAAAAAATAGTGCAAATAGGATTATTGAAGAAGCAAGAAATGCTTCTGAAAACATTAGAAAAGAAGAAACTTTAAAAGCTAAAGAAGAAATATTTAATGAAAGAGCAGAGTTTGAAAGAGAAGTAAAAGAAAGAAGAAGTGAGGTTCAAAATCAAGAAAGAAGATTAATTCAAAAAGAGGAAACATTAGACAGAAAGATTGATAACTTAGAAAACAAAGAAGAGCAAATTAGAGAAAAAGAAGATAAGATTATATTAAAAGAGCAAGAAATTGATGAATTAATAAAGAAAGAATTAAATGAACTTCAAAGAATATCAGGTCTTAGTATAAATGAAGCAAAATCAATTTTGCTTGAAAAAATAAAATCTGAAATTGAAACGGAAACAGCTAATATAATTAGAGAGAATAATGAAAAAGCAAAAGAAGAATCAGAAAAAAATGCAAAACAACTAATTACATATGCTGTTCAAAAATGTGCAGCTGATCATTCAGCAGAAGTAACTGTATCAACAGTAGTGTTACCAAATGATGATATGAAAGGTAGAATTATTGGTAGAGAAGGTAGAAATATTAAAGCAATTGAAACTTTAACTGGTATTGATTTAATAATAGATGATACACCAGAAGTAATTGTAATATCTGGTTTTGATCCATTAAGAAGAGAAGTTGCAAGAATTGCAATTGAAAAATTAATGCAAGATGGTAGAATACATCCTGGTAAAATTGAAGAAATGGTTGAAAAGGCAAAACAAGAGGTTCAAGCTACAATTAAAGAAGAAGGCGAAAGAGCTACATTTGAAACTGGTATACCATCATTACATGGAGATTTAACAAAACTAATTGGTAAATTAAAATATAGAACAAGTTATGGTCAAAATGTTCTAAATCATTCAATTGAAGTAGCACAAATTGCAGGTATTATGGCAGGAGAATTAGGATTAGATATAAAACTTGCAAAAAGAGCTGGATTATTACATGATATTGGTAAAGCATTAGATCATGAAATGGAAGGAACACATATACAAATTGGTGTGGATGTACTTAAAAAATATAATGAAAGTGATTTGATTATAAATGCAGTTGAAGCACATCATGGTGATGTTGAACCTAGATCATTAATAGCAGTATTAGTTCAAGCAGCAGATGCAATATCAGCTTCAAGACCAGGTGCAAGAAGAGAAACATTAGAAGCATATATTAAGAGATTAACACAATTAGAAGAAATAGCAAATTCATTTAAAGGTGTTGATAAATCTTTTGCAATACAAGCTGGTAGAGAAGTTAGAATAGTTGTAAATCCAGAAGATATTTCAGATACAGATATGGTATTATTATCACGTGATATTGTAAAAAGAATTGAAACAGAAATGGAATATCCAGGACAAATTAAAGTTAATATTATTCGTGAAACTAGAGCAATAGAATATGCAAAATAGAATATAATAATAAAGAAAAACTGTTAATTGTAAAAAATTAACAGTTTTTTGTTTTGTACTTGCATAAAAATATACTCGGGTGTATAATATATATTAAGTTAATAATTTATTAACAAATTATAAAAAATTTTTTTGTAAGGAGAGAAATGCAAATGATATTAATAGTAGATGATTGTAGGTTAAAGGTGATGCCAATAATATGTAATTTGCGGAAAATGAATATTCCATATAAGATAATTAAGACTCACCAAGAAGCAATATATTTTATTCAAGAAAACTATATGATGATTGAGGGTATTATCTTAGATATGGGTTTTAAGTTTAGTGTATCAAGCGAATACTCTAGAAAAGAAGGGTTATGTTTGCTTGAAAGTATGACAAAAAGGGATTTGCACAGAATTCCAGTACTAGTAAATTCATCAACAGTTATTGAAAAGCATGAATTACCTATAGAGGTGTTTGGTCAGATGGAACCAGGTGATGATTTTCAGTTGTTTAGATGTTTTATTGGTAATGTAATTGGAAAGGCTGCAATGTAATTCGAATAAAAAAATAGCAAAGTTATTTTGCTATTTTTTTTGCATAAAATATTAAAAAATAAAATTTTGTAATTATGTAAAAAATAGTATATAATATATGTGTAAAATAGAAAGGAAGATAAAAATGAAAATATTAATAATTGGAGATATAGTTGGTAGAACAGGTAGACAGGCAATTAAAAATATTTTGCCAAAATTAAGAAAAGAAAACAATATAGATTTTGTAATAGCAAATGTAGAAAACGCATCTGGAGGTATAGGCCTTACTATACATGGATATAATGAGTTAAATGATTTGAATATTGATGTAATGACATTAGGAAATCATACATGGGCTAAAAAAGAAATATTTAATATATTTGAAGAAAAGGAAAATATAATAAGACCTGCAAATTATTCAAATGATGTACCAGGATATGGTTATATAATAAGGAAAGTAAATGACAAGAAAATACTAGTAATAAATCTAATTGGTAGAGTAGATATTTCAATACATTCTGATTGTCCATTTACTAAATGTAAAGAGATAATAGAAAAGGTTAAACAAAAAGAAAATATAGATATAGTTGTTGTTGATTTTCATGCAGAAGCTACTGCTGAGAAAATAGCTATGTCATATTATTTAAAAGATATTGCAACAGTATTATATGGTACACACACACATGTACAAACAGCTGATGAAAAAATATTTGATACAGGTATGGGGTACATAACAGATGTTGGTATGACAGGTCCAAAAGAATCTGTTTTAGGAATGAAAATAGATGTTGCATTAAAAAGATTTCTAACACAAATACCAGAAAGATATTTAGTAGCAGAAGGTGAATATATTTTTAATGGTGCAATTTTTGATATAAATGATGAGAATAATAAAGTAGTTGATATAAAAAGAATTAATATGTAGCAAACTGTATTTTATTGCGATGAAAAGTATAACATTTTTTAAAAAACATATGGTAATTTATGGAAAAAGAATATATAATATAGAAGTACCAAAAAATAATATTATATAGGAGGAGAAAATATGGAAATGTTACGAATATCAACTAAATCTAACCCAAATTCAATAGCTGGTGCAATAGCTGGGTTGATAAAAGAAAGGGGTCGTGCAGAAATGCAAGCAATAGGTGCAGGTGCATTAAATCAAGCGGTTAAGGCTGTGGCAATAGCAAGAGGGTTTGTTGCTCCAACTGGAATTGATCTAGTGTGTGTTCCTGCTTTTGCTGAAGTAAAGGTAGAAGGTGAAGATAGAACTGGTATAAAATTAGTTATTGAATCAAGATAATTACATATAGGGATAGATTTTTCTATCCCTATAAATGTTTTCTTTGTTGTTATTTCTTTATATATTTGTTAAATTCTTTTAAAATCTTAAAAAAATGTTTTCAAAACTAATAAAATATAATATAATACTTAGTATAAATAAAGGAGGCTAGGTTTGAAATATAATAATTCAGAAATAGTATGTAAAAAAATTGATAATATTGAGTATTTGCAATTTAAAGCATTATTGGAATATAACGAGGATATAATCCACTTTTTTACACTTCGTCATGGCGGAGGAAGTAAAGGCGATTTTAATTCATTAAATCTAGGTTTATTTACCAATGATGATGTAAATATTGTTAAGCAAAACTATAACAATGTATTATCAAAATTTAATATAGATATAAATAATGTATTTATTCCTAAACAGATACATAGTGATAAAATAATATTTGTTAATGAAAATGATGAAGGTTCATTATATAATAATAAATATATAGAATGTGATGGACAGATTACTAATGCAAAAAACAAAATGTTAGCTTCATTTTCAGCAGATTGTATGACAGTATTAATATATGATAAAAAGAAAAAATATATTTCAAATATACATTCACGGTTGGAGAGGTGTAACAAATAGGATAGTTATTAAAGCAGTAAATGAACTTGTTGATATATATAATTGCAATCTTGATGATTTAATTATATGTGTTTCACCATGTTTATGTAAAAATTGTTTTAAAGTACATGATGATGTAAAACAAATATTTGAAAAAGAATTTGAAAATGAAATAAAAGATAGTAATATAATTGAGAAAATTGAAATAGACAGATATATTATTGACTTACAAGAAATATTACATATTTTATTAATAAATACTGGTATAAATGAGAAAAATATTCATTTTGCAAATATATGTACATGTTGTAATAGTGAAGATTTTTATTCATATAGAAAAAATGAAATAACAGGTAGAATGGCTAATTTTATTATGCTAAAATAAATTGATATGAGGTTGATTTTATGAAAATGAAAACTAGAAGAATAATTGTATATATAATATTATTATCTGTGTTTGCAGTAATAGCATATAATTTGTATTTTGAGATTTTTGGAAATGAAAATAATCAAGATGAAATTGTTGAGCAAGAAAAAGCAGTTAATGAAAATATTGGTACTGAAATAAATATTGGATTAATTAAATTTGACACATTTAATCCAATACTGACTAAAAATAAAGATGTTGCTAATTTTTCTAAATTAATATTTGATGGGTTATTTGATTATGACGAGAATATGAAACTAAAAAAAGTATTAGTTGATGAATATAACTATAATGATAATGTGTTATTTATAAAGCTAAAAAAAGATATATTATGGCATGATGGAAGTAGTTTTACAAGTAAAGATGTTGAATTTACTATAAATATGATTAATGAGTTTGGTGGTATTTATAAAGAAAATATATCTAATATTGAAACTATTGAAATAATTGATATATACAATTTTAAATTAGTATTAAAGGATATAACAAAATTAACTGAGTATGATTTGATTTTTCCAATAATGTCATATGAATATTATCAAAATGAGAATTTTGAAACATCATATAAAAACAATATACCAATGGGTACAGGTATATTTAGATTTAGTGAGAAATTAAGTGATACACAGTATTTATTTAAATATAATGCGTTTTATTATGGTGATAAAGCTAAATTAACTCAAATTAATGTAATTTTATATAATTCAACAGGTGAAGCTTTTGCTAATGTTAAAACTAAAAAAGTAGATATAATAGATACTAGTGTTAATGATTATGAAACATATATTGGAACAATAGAATATAATGTAAATAAATATATTAGTAATGATTTTTTATGTATTTCTATTAATAAACAAAACACATTCTTAAGTAATAAGAATATTCGTAATGCAATAAATTTAGGCATTGATAAACAAACTATTTTTGATACTGTATATAATGGTGATGGATATGTATCACAAAGTGTAATTTATCCACATAGTTATTTATATAAAAACATTAACCAGAATTTTGATATAAATAAGGCTAAACAACATATAGTGGATAGTGGTATTAAAGATAGAATAACTTTAAATTTATTAGTAAGTAATTCAAATGAAAAGAATATAGCTATTTGTGAATTAATAAAACAGCAATTAGAAAAGATTAACATTTATATTAATATTGTACAAGTATCAAATAGTGATTATTTATCTAGATTAAGTGCAAAACAATATGATTTAGCTTTTGTTGATTTTACAATTGATAATAATATACGATTAAATATGTTTGGTGATAATAGTTATTATGGTATTTTTAATATGGAAAGTGATGTTATAAATGGATATATTAACACTATTACAAGTCAGTTAGAGGAAACAAAAGTTAAAGAAACAATATATGGTATGCAAGATATAATAGGTGATGAAATGCCATATATAGGTATAGGATTTAAACAAAATACTTTGATTTTGAATAATAATTTAATTGGATTAAATGAATCTAGATATAGCAACATTTATACAAAGATAAGAGATGTTTATATGAAAAAATAAAATTTTTTTAAAAAAGTTATTGACAAAAATAATAATTAATTATATTATATACATAACGAACAAATGTTTGAAATAATTTATTGAGGAGGAAATTATGAGCGAAAATATTGAAAGAAAAAAAGCATTAGAAATTGCTATGGGTCAAATTGAAAAACAATTCGGAAAAGGGTCTGTAATGAAACTAGGTGATGGTGTACAAACAGGTATCGATGTTATACCAACAGGGGCATTAAGCTTAGATATAGCATTAGGAATTGGAGGATTACCTCGTGGTAGAGTTATAGAAATATTTGGACCAGAGTCATCTGGTAAAACTACTGTTGCATTACATGTAATAGCAGAGGCACAGAAAATGGGTGGAGAAGCGGCTTTTATAGATGCAGAACATGCATTAGATCCAGTATATGCTAAAAAGTTAGGTGTTGATGTAGAAAACCTAATTGTTTCTCAACCAGATACAGGTGAGCAGGCATTAGAAATAACAGAAGCATTAGTAAGAAGCGGTGCAATAGATATAATTGTTGTTGACTCTGTTGCAGCATTAGTTCCAAAAGCTGAAATTGAAGGCTCAATGGAAGACCAACAAATGGGTTTACAAGCGAGATTAATGTCAAAAGCTTTAAGAAAGCTTACCGGTATTATTGGAAAAACAAATACTACTGTACAAAATGAAATAGAAAAAGATTTCCCTAAC
>CAZFOR010000003.1:0-60237 GCA_964520895.1 uncultured Eubacteriales bacterium
TTGTGGTATATTTTTATTTTGTGATATAGCCGTATTACTAGATTCTGTTTTTATTAACTCTTTTATTTTTTTGTATTCAATAACAACAAATATAACTGTTAAAATAAAAGCACTTATATCTGCAACAGGTCCTGCCCATAACATTGAATAAAGGTCACCACATAACCCTAAAATACATACACCTGGTAGAAGTAAAATAACATCCCTCATTAAGGACAATATCATTGCTTTATATGATTTTCCAATTGATTGTAAAAAAATACAACTTGCTTTTTGAATACAGCATAATAATATTCCACCTAAATAAATTCTAAAACTCAAACAAGCATAATTTTGATAAAAGGCTAAATCGTTTGCATGACCACCAAATATAATTACAAGATATCCAGGTAGAAATTCAAATATTATCATTGAAATAGCCCCTATAATAATATTAACAAAAAGTATTAATCTATATGTTTCTAATACCCTTTTATATTGTTTAGCACCAAAATTAAATCCTATTATTGGTTGCCCACCTACTGCAACACCTATACTAAATGATAATATTATTGCAAATATTTTAAAAACAATACCTAATGCACCACCAGCATCAGTTGCGTTTACATCACCTATAGTTCCAACAATGTTATTTGCAACTATTGTAATTACTGCGATAGATAACTGTGTAATAAATGATGAGATACCAAGTTTAGTAATTTGTTTTAATATTGAAAAATCAATTTTGAACATTTCTTTATTTAATTTAATAAGTTTTGGTTTTTTAAAATATATCCCGCACATAATAGCTGAGACTACTTGGCCACAAATTGTCGCAATTGCTGCACCTTGTATACCCATATTAAATTTAAAAATAAGGATTGGATCTAATATTAAATTGATGATTGCTCCTATAACTGTTGCAATCATTGAATATCCAGGAGCCCCACTCGCACGAATAATAGATGCCATAGCACCTGAAAACATATAAAATGGTATACCTAATAATATTACTGTAAAATACTGTTTTGCAAATTGCTAACATGTTTCGTTATATCCATTTGCACCTAATACATTTAAAATGGGTCTCATAAATACAAAACCAACTATTACTAGAATTATACTTAATATGATTATTGTAATAATCGCATTTCCGACACTTTTGTTACTTGTTTTTTCATCTTTAGCACCAAGTGAAATACTAAATAATGTTGCACATCCATCTCCTATTAATAAAGCTAAAGCTAATGCTAAAACTGTGAATGGAAAGATTAATGTAGTTGCCATGATACCAGCAGTACCTGCAACACTATTACCTATAAATATTTGATCTACAATGTTGTATAATGCACTTACTAACATTGCTAATACACATGGAATAGAGAATTTAAGTAATAGTTTTTTAATTGGGGTGGTAGTTAAATAAAATTTTTCGTTTTGTTCGTTCATATATTCTTCCTTTCTAAAAAAAATAAAGACATAGAATATCGAATATTCTACGCCTTGTTAAGCTGTCGCGACTGAATAACTATAACATATTTAAAAATAAATTTCAAATGTTTTTTTAAAATTTATGCAAATTTCTACATTTTTTTTATTTGTTAATTTTTATTATGATTAATAAGTCCTTGTTCTTTATTTTCTTACATACATATGATATAATTGGCTAAAATAAGGAGGAACAATATGGAAAAAGTACAATATTTTGATTCACATGCACATTATGATGATAAATGTTTTAATGATGATTTAGATACTGTTTTAAAAAATGCATATGATTTAGGAGTAACTAAAATAGTTGATATAGGGTATAATGAGCAGACATCTAAAAATGCAATTTTACTTGCAAATAAAAATGATTATATATATGCAACAGTTGGGCATCATCCAGAAGAGGTATATGAAAACACAAATATAGAATATATATATAATTTAGCTAGACAAAATAAAGTTGTAGCTTTAGGGGAAATAGGATTAGATTATCACTGGGATAATGATAAAAACTTACAAAAAAAGTTTTTTATACAGCAAGTTGATATAGCAAATCAATTAAATCTCCCTATAATTATACATAATAGAGAAGCTGATATGGATATATTGAATATATTGAAAAATGAAATTAAGCCACAAGTAGATGTTGTTTTTCATTGCTTTTCTTCAAGTATGGAGATAGCAAAAGAAGTTTTGAAACATGGCTGGTATATTTCATTATCAGGAACAGTTACATTTAAAAATGCACATAATTTACATGAAATAGCTAAAAATGTACCACTAAATAAATTGTTAATCGAAACAGATTGTCCATATCTAACACCAGAGCCAAATAGAGGAAAGCGTAATGATTCATCAAATGTTATTTATGTTTCAAAACAAATAGCAAGTTTGAGAGGAATATCTAATGAAGAAGTTGCACATCAAACATATATAAATGCATGTAATTTATATAATATAGATAAATAGGAGTGAAAATGAGAAAAAACAAAAAAGCAAATATATTAATAGTAGCAGGAGATATTTTACAGCAGTCTGAACAAATATTAAAAGAGCAGAATATACAAATTATTAAAACAGATAAATGTATAGATGTATATGATGAAATATCATATCATACAGATATTCAAATGATAAATATTGGAAATAATATAGTAATAGCACCAAATATGTATGATAAATACATAGATGTTTTAAAACAAAGTGAAATAAATTATATAAAAGGTGAGTCAATTTTGAAAAACAAATATCCTGAGAATGTTCAATATAACGGATGTATAATAGGAAAATATTTTATACATAATCTACAATATACTGATAAAAAGGTAATTGAGTTATTAGAAAAAAATGAATATATATGTATAAATGTTAAGCAGGGTTATACTAAATGTAATATTTCAATAGTTGATGAAAATAGTATTATTACACAAGACAAAGGAATTGCAAAAGAGTTGTCAAAATATTTTGATGTGTTATGTATAAATGAAAAAGAAAATATATCATTAGGAAACATGCAAGGATTTATTGGTGGTGCAACAGGGCTTATTTCACAAAACCTGTGGTGTATAAATGGTGATATTAATAGATTAAAAGATTGTAACAAGATTATTGATTTTGTTACTTTAAAAAATAAAGAAATATTATGTTTAAATAATGAAGAGGTAATTGATATTGGGTCAATCATACCAATATATTATTAAATAAATGTATAAATTATAATTTTTTGTTAAAACTATCTAATATATAAAGGAGATATTTTAATGGGAAATGTTGATAAAAAGGTATTAAATAATATATATCAAGCAAGTAAAATAGGTCTTGATTCAATTGAATTTCTATATCCAAAAGTTAAAGATGAGAATTTGAAAAAGGATATGAATGATTATGTAAAAAAATATTATGATATTTTAAGTGAAACAAGGTATCAATTAAAATTATTAAATGAAGAACCAAAAGATTATAGTAAAATGACAAAAGCTATGATGTGGATGGAGATACAAGGTAATACTATAGCAGATAGTTCACCAAGCAAAATAGCAGAAATACTTGTACAAGGTAGTACAATGGGTATAGTTGAGATGACAAAAGATGTTAATAATGAAAATGTAGATAATCATATTAGAAAGATTGCAAATACATTAATACATTATGAAAAAGAAAATATCGATAATGTGAAAAAATATTTATAATAAAAATTGATGATGATATTTAATAAAATGATATCATCTGTTTTTTATTATGCATACAAATAAATTGATAGTTTGCAAAAATACAAAAAAATAATAAGTTTTGCAAGTTAATTTGCAAAACTTATTGACATATAATATAAAAAGTAGTATTATAATTTTAATGGAGGAAATTATGATAATAAGAAAAAAATATTTAAACCGTTTAATTGAGGCAAAAGATACTGAATTTATAAAAGTTATAACTGGTGTTAGAAGAAGTGGTAAATCTATGTTGTTATTAATGTTTAAAGAATATCTTTTGGAAAATGGTGTGAGTGAAAAAAACATAATTCATATAAATTTTGAGTCTGCGATATATGATGAAATAAAGGACTATAAAGATTTATATAATGAAATAAAAAACAAAATTTCAAAAGGTAAGAATTACATATTATTAGATGAAGTACAAAGTGTAGATAAATGGCAAAAAGCTATTAATTCTGCTAATATTGATTTTGATGTAGATATATACATAACAGGTTCTAATGCTTATCTTTTGTCTAGTGAATTAGCAACAGTGTTATCTGGAAGATATATAGAAATTAAAATGTATCCATTATCTTTTCAGGAATTCTTAATATTTAATAATTATGATAAAGATAATATTGAGGATAAATTTAATGAATATTTGAAATTGGGTGGACTTCCTGCAATAACACAAATCAAAGATAAAAATGAGTTAATTATGACATACTTAAATGATATATATAATACAATTGTAAAAAAAGATGTTATTGATAGAAATGGAATAAAAGACATTGCACTTTTAGAAAACATAGTAAAATATATTGCTTCAAATATAGGAAGTACTGTATCTTCTAATAAAATAAGTGATTATTTAAATAGTAATAAAATAATGAATAAATCTAATCATCAAACAATTGATAATTATTTAAAAATGTTAGAAAATGCATTTATAATATATAAAGCAGATAGAAGTGATATAAGAAGTAAAGCTATTTTAAAAACATTGGGCAAGTATTATCTTGCTGATACAGGAATAAGAAATATAATATTAGGTTTTAGAAATATTGAGGAAGGGCATTTGTTAGAAAATGTAATATATCTTGAATTGTTAAGAAGGGGGTATAGAGTAAATATTGGTAAAATATTAGACTATGAGGTTGATTTTGTTGCGGAAAATACAGAGACTATTAAATATTTTCAAGTAACAAAGTCATTAGTTAATGATGATGTCAGAATGAGAGAATTAAGAAGCTTAGAAAGTATTTCAGATAATTATGAAAAAATTATATTAACAATGGATAAAACAATAAATAAAGATTATAATGGAATAAAGGTTGTTAATATTATAGATTTTTTATTAGAAGAATAAGGAGGGGTGTAATGGATAATAACGACTTATATAATAAAGCATTATCATGTAGAAAAGATATACTAGAAGAGGTATATAATGCTAAATCAGGACATATTGGTGGAGCATTATCATGTATAGATATATTAGTTACAATATATTTTAATCATTTAAATTGTGATATACATAACCCTAAGTGGGAAGATAGAGATAGAGTCATTTTATCAAAAGGACATGCATCACCTGCGCTATATGCAGTTTTAGCTGAAAAAGGTTTTTTTGATAAAGAATTGTTACAAACATTTAGGAAAAAAGATAGTATTTTGCAAGGACATCCTGAGATGAAAAACATACCAGGTGTTGATATGAGTTCAGGGTCACTTGGACAAGGATTATCAGTTGCAAATGGTATGGCAATTGCAGGAAAATTAGATAAAAAGAAATATAATGTATATGTAATTATGGGTGATGGAGAACTGCAAGAAGGGCAAGTTTGGGAAGCTATGATGACATCTGCAAAATATAACTTAAATAATATAATTGCATTTGTAGATAATAATGGATTACAAATAGATGGCAAAGTTAAAGATGTTATGAATGTTGAGGATATAGGAGAAAAATTTAAAGCATTTAATTGGAATGTTATAAATATTGATGGACATAATTTTGATGAAATAAATAATGCTATAAATGAGGCTAAACAAAGTGTAAATAAACCTACTGCAATAATTGCAAAAACTATAAAAGGTAAAGGAATATCTTTTATGGAGGATATGGTAAGTTGGCATGGAAAAGCACCAAATGAAGAGCAATATATGAATGCAAAAGGTGAATTAGAAATGTTAGGAGGTGCTAGATAATGATAGCTACAAGAGAAAGTTATGGAAAAGTACTAGAAGAATTAGGAGACAAGTATCCTAATATAGTAGTTTTAGATGCTGATTTATCAGAAGCAACTAAAACATGTGATTTTGCAAAAAAATATCCAGATAGGTTTTTTGATATAGGTATTGCTGAGCAAGATATGATAGGAACAGCAGCAGGGCTTGCAACATGTAATAAAATACCATTAGTTAGTACATTTGCGGTTTTTGCAACAGGTAGAGTATATGACCAAATAAGATGTAGTGTATGTTATCCTAAATTAAATGTAAAGATAATAGCAACACATGCAGGTATTACGGTAGGAGAAGATGGTGCAACACATCAGGCCTTGGAAGATATAAACCTAATGAGAGGACTCCCTAATATGACAGTTATATGCCCTTGTGATGATGCATCAACTAGATGGGCAATAGAAGAGGCTATTAAAATAGCTGGGCCTGTTTATGTAAGACTTACAAGACCAAAAGTTGAAAATATATATGATGAAAATGAAACATTTGAATTTGGTAAAGGAAAAGTTATTGGAAATGGTACAGATGTAGCGCTTATTTCAAATGGAATGACATTACATGAATGTATAAAAGCTAAAAGTATTTTAGAGAATAAAAATATTTCTGTTAGAGTAATTGATATACATACAATTAAACCAATAGATAAAGATTTAATAATTGATACAGCTAAACAAGTTAAAAATATTTTTACAGTTGACGACCATAGTATAATTGGTGGATTAGGGACAGCTGTATGTGAAGTATTAATTGAAAACTATTCTAAAAAAATAACTAGAATTGGTATAAATGATACATTTGGAAAGTCTGGAAAATGGGATGAATTATTAACTGATTTTGGAATTGATTCAAATGGAATAGTAGAAAGGGTATTAACTAGCATATAAATGAATGTAAAACTTAGGGATTAGTACTAAATAAAGTACTAATCTTTATTTTTATTTAAAATAGATTAATTTTAACGTATTTTCTTTGTTTTTTACCATATTGTTTTAAATTTCTTTGCATTATGTTGTTGCATTTTTGGATATTTATTGATATTATACATGTGATATCTTAAACAAGGGGGATATAATTTGATTGAATATAAAAATGTAAGCAAGCTATATGACTCAGGTGTAGAAGCCGTAAAAGGAGCCAATTTAGTTATAAATAAAGGTGAATTTGTCTTTATAATTGGTAAAAGTGGTTCGGGAAAATCAACTATGATAAAGATGTTAATTAAAGAAGAAGAACCAACAGATGGAGAAATTTATATAGATGGCTTTAATATAACAGATATGAAAAAATCTAAAATACCATATTTACGTAGAAGTATGGGATTTATTTTCCAAGATTTTAGGTTATTGCCAGATAAAACTGTTTATGATAATGTTGCATATGCAATGAGAATAATACAAGCAACACCTAGACAAATAAGAAGACAAGTACCAGTTGTTTTATCATTAGTTGGAATTAGTGATAAAGCAAATATGTTTCCAGATGAACTTTCAGGTGGTGAACAACAAAGGGTTGCAGTTGCCAGAGCAATAGTGAATAATCCTACATTGTTGTTGGCAGATGAACCAACAGGAAACTTGGATCCAGAAACATCAAAAGAAATAATGAATTTATTAAATGATATTAATCTAAGGGGTACAACAGTAATAATTGCAACACATGCTGAAGAATTGGTAAATAAAATGCAAAAAAGAGTTATAACTATGAAAAATGGTGTAATTTATCGTGATCAAAAAGGTGGGTATGGCGATGAAAATTAATACTATAGGTTATTTAATAAAAGATGGATTTAAAAATTTATGGACAAGTAGAAAAACAACAATAGCATCATTTATAATTATTGTTGCAACAATGCTAATGTTAGGTATATTTGTATTAATAACAGTTAACATTGAAAATATAATAAAAAAAGCACAAGATGAACAAGGAATACAAGTAATGCTATTAGATATAGATAAGGAAGAAACAGACAAAATAGAAGAACAGCTAAAAAACATATATTCTGTTAAATCTGTTGAATATATTTCAAAACAACAAGCATTAGAAAGTGTTGTTAATAAAGTTGATGACAAATATAAACAATTATATACAGGATTTGAAGAAGAAAATCCACTTCCTGCTTCATTTATTGTTAAATTAGAAGATTTAGAACAAAGTACTAATATACAAAATGAAATAAAGAAAATACCAAATGTTAAGGAGATACAAACGGTTGATAACACAACACAATTAATAGTTAAAATAGCAAAAGCAATAAATATTGTAGGTATAGTAATATTAATAGTTCTATTATGCATATCAGTATTTATCATATCAAATTCAATAAAAATTACTATGTATGCAAGAAGAAAAGAAATATCAATAATGAAATATGTTGGTGCAACAGATGGATTTGTTAGATTTCCGTTTATTGTTGAAGGTATGATAATTGGTATATTTGGTGCAGCAATAGCCACAGCAGTTGTTGGAATAGCATACTCAAATATATATAATAGTGTTAACAGTTCAATGCAAGCTACAAATAGTATATTAAATGGTGCATTAGTTCCATTTAGTGCAGTTTCTCAATCACTAATACTTATATATATAGCATTAGGTGTAGGAATAGGTGTTATTGGTAGTACAATGTCTATTAAAAAATATTTAGATGTATAAGGAGGAAATATGAAGAAGTTAGTATTAGTATTATGTGTAATTTTATCTATTACAACAATAGTATATGCTTCTAATTTATCAGATTTAAAAAATCAATTAAATAATAATAAAGATAAAATTGATGATAAAAAAGAGGAATTAAGTGAAATAAAGAAGGAGCAAGCAAATGTACTTGAAGATATTGAGGCACTTAGTAAGGAGATAAATTTATTAGAAACAGAAATAGATAAACTTGATAGTGAAATAAACACATTAAATAGTAATATAGAGCAAAAACAAAAAGATTTAGATGCGAAAGTAGCTGAAATGGAAAAACAAGAAGATTTATTAAAACAAAGAGTTGTTGCTATATATGAAACAGGTAGTATGTCTATGTTAGATGTTTTACTTGGTTCAGAAAACTTAAGTGATTTTCTATCTAAATATTATATGATGTCTGAAGTAGCAGAATTTGATAATGATTTATTGGAAAAAATGTTAGAACAAAAAACACAAATAGAAAGTATAAAAGCAACTTTAGAGCAAAATAAGGCAACTATTGAAGAAAACAAAAAATCTGTTGAAACTAAATCAGATGCATTATCTGTTTCAAAAAGACAGTTGAGTGCAAAAAATTCAGAATTAGAGACAAATAAAACAGCGCTTAGTAGTTCAATTGATAAATTGGTTGCAGAATCAAATAAAATTGAATCACAAATTGCTAATATGCAAGGTGGAGGGTCTTATTCAGGTGGACAAATGGCATGGCCATTACCAGGATATTCAACAATAACATCACCTTACGGAATGAGATTACATCCAACATTAGGTGTATACAAAATGCATACAGGTGTAGATATAGCAGGAAGTGGTTGTAACGGTAAAAATATTGTTGCTGCTAATGGAGGTAAAGTTATTACAGCTACATTTAATACAGCTTATGGAAATATGATAATAATAGATCATGGTGGCGGAATTTCAACACTATATGCACATTCTTCAAAATTATTAGTTTCAGTTGGACAAACAGTTTCAAGAGGACAAGTAATTGCAAGAGTTGGAACAACTGGATATTCAACAGGGTCACATTTACACTTTGAAGTTAGAATAAATGGTAAAACTACAAATCCATTATCATACATAAAATAATAATTATATAGTATATATCTTAAAGTGGTTAGAAACAAATAATTTCTAATCACTTTTTAATTTCGACATAATCGATATAATAAATATTGACAAAAAAGTAAATGTGTAATAAGATATAATTGTAAAAAAAAACAAAAAAAATTGCCTACATTTACTTGACACATACAGCACTGCTTATAGCAGGAGCAGTATTATTAGTAATAGCACTAATAGCTGTAGGTATGGGAATATTTGGAACTGCTAGAGGCGTAGTAAATCAAGCTCAAGGGCAAATAGATAATATGAGTATACAAATGCATAATAGACAATTTGAACCATACGAAGGTGTAGGTAAAACATACGGAGAAATAAAGGAGTGTTTGACTGCAATAGTTTCAAATAATGACAGTGCTACATTAGATGCTTTTAAAATTACTTTAAAAAACTTACCTATTCCAAGACCAGGAGGCTTTAGTGGTACTAAGTTAGCGAATAGCGAAATCAATGAACTTGATGATATACCTATGTATTTAAATGACTTTGTATCTTCTTGGAAAGAATACAAAAACGAAACATATAAAATAAGATTTACTTATAGTGAAGAAGGAATAATAGATGGATGTATAATTGAAGTATAAAATATAATTACTCTAGAAATAAAAGAATACATATGTTATTATATTAATTTATGTATTCTTTTTTGCGTATAAATATAATTTTTGTAAATATTTTAATTTGTTATTCACAATAATAAACTTATGTGATAAAATGTATTTGTTAAATACTAAGGAGGAAAGAAATGGATAAAATAGAGAAAATTTTTAAAACGGTTGCCCTAATATTGATAACAGCATTAGTTACAATAATATTAACTACTAATTATATAATAAAAAGAGAAAAGAATAGCAATGAAGACCTATTTGGAGCTAATTTGTCTAGTACACAATTTTCAAAACTTAAAGGAGTATATGGCTTAATTAAAAATACATACTATAAAGAAGTAAGTGATGAAGATTTAGAGGAAGCTGCAATAGCTGGTATGTTAGAAGGACTAGATGATCCATATTCATATTATATGAATGCAGAAGAATATTCAGCATTTAATGAAGAAACTTCTGGAAACTATACAGGAATAGGACTATATCTAAGAAATAATGCTGAAAAAAATGTAATTGAAGTAATATCCCCGATTAAAGATACACCTGCATATAAAGCAGATATTAAAACAGGAGATTATATAGTAGCAGTTGATGATGTGATATACGAGGGTAATCAAATGTCACAAGCAGTTAAAAATATTAAAGGTGAAGCTGGTACTAGCGTTAAGATTACAATAGTTAGGGATAATGAAGAAATAGAAAAAACATTAAAAAGAGAAGATATTAATATATTAGAATTAGAATATGAAGTTTTATCAAATAATATTGGATATATAAATATTAAATTATTTGACAAGGATGTTTCAACAGATTTTGAAAAGGCATATAATGAATTAATGAAAAAAAATATTAAGGGATTAATAATAGATGTAAGGGATAATCCGGGTGGACTATTATCAGAAGTTGTAAAAATTTCAGACATGTTAGTGCCAGAAGGATTAAGTGTATATACTGTTGATGCACAAGGAAATAGAAAAGATTATACATCGGATGCTAAAAAAATCGAGATACCCCTAGTTGTATTAGTTAATGATGGTAGTGCTAGTGCTTCTGAAATCCTAGCAGGAGCTGTTAAAGATCATGGAGTTGGAACAATTGTTGGTATTACTAGTTATGGAAAAGGATTAGTTCAAACAGTTAGACAACTAAATAATAATGATGCTATAAAAATAACAACATCCGAATATTTTACACCTAATGGTAATAAAATAAACGAAATTGGTGTTGTGCCAGATGTTGAAATTGATTTAACAGATGAGTTAAAGAAGAAAATAATATTAACACATAGTGAAGATATACAATTACAAAAAGCTATTGAAGTAATAAAGAAATAATTAACCAAATTATACAACTACTCATATAATATATGGGTGGTTGTATGTATAAAAGATTAAAAAACAATTTTGTAATAGTTGATGTAAGGGAAAAAGAAGAGCATGATAGTAGTAATGAGTGCATAAAGCAACATACAATAAATATTCCATATTATGAGATTTTAAGTAAAATAAAGAAATTAAAATTAAAAAAGGATACTCCTATTTTCGTATTTTGTAGTACTGGAAAAAGAAGTAAAATTGCAGCAATATCATTAATAGAGCAAGGATATACGAATATTTTTGATTTAGGCGGGGTAGAAGGATTAAAATATATAATTGATAGCCTTTAATAAGTAATATTTATGAAATGAATTATGTAATTACATAGTTCATTTGTTTTTAATTACAAAAAAATAGATGAAATTATGTATAAAATTTATACAATTGAATACATATATAATGAAACTGAAAAATGCAAACAGCAAAATATAAAGAAATAAAGAGTAAATCGAAAAAAAACAGAGGAAACGAGAGGAACCTTAAATTTAATACAAAAAAACAAACTGTTTTTTGGATTAATGGTGGCTTATGAAAGATAATGAATTTGACAAAAATGTAAATTAATAGTAAAATTATAGAGCTCTAACTGAAAGGAGAGATTTATGGAAGTAAACACGAGAAATATAATTACTATATGTAAGAAATACATGTTATTAATAGTAATTATGGTAATCTCAGTAATAACAGGATATTTAGTTTTTTCTGCTAATACAAATAATATAACACTTGAAAATGTTTCATATGCAAATAATGTTAATCAAGAAACAGATTCAAATGTAGATAATGTTGAAGTAGTAGAAAATGAAAATAATTTAACAACATCAGGGTTAAGCATAGATGATATTATAAATAAAAACAAAGTAGTAATCGAAAAAATTCAAGTTGAAAAAGAAGAAATACCTTTTCAAACAATTGAGTTAGGAGCAAGTAGAACTGGAACAGCGACAGTTCTAACAAAAGGTGTAAATGGTGAAAAAAAAGTAACATATAAAGTTAGATATGAAGATGATGTAGAAGTTAATAAAACTGAAATTGATAATACTATATCTAAAAAAGCAGTAAATAAAGTTGTTCAATATCAAACAGCTACTGCAATTTCAAGAAGTGGTGATACAGTGTCTAGAACATCAATAGTAGCTGATACTACTGCACCTGTATCAGGATATTCAAAAGCTATAGAAATGAAATTTACATCATATTGTTTATGTAAAAAATGTACTGGTAAATCACCAGGTGATAAGGGATATGGAGTAACAGCATCAGGTTATAAAATTACACCAGGTCAAAATCAAAAAGTAGTAGCAGTTGATCCAAAGGTTATACCATTAGGATCAAAAGTATATGTTCAAGGGTTAAATGGCATGCCGGACTACGGATATGCTATTGCAGCAGATACTGGTGGTGCTATAAAAGGTAATAAAATAGACTTATATGTAGACTCACATGGTCAAACACCATGGTGGACAGTTGGAAAAGTTAAAGTTTATGTATTATAGTAATTGACTTTTTATTAAAAAAAGTATATATTGTATGAGTAATAGTAATTGCTCATACTTTTTTAAATGAGAGGTTTTTATGGAGAATTTAGTTGAAGAAACAAAACAAGTAATGAGACAATATGGAGTTGTTGCGGATAAAAGGTTTGGACAGAACTTTTTAGTATGTGATTATACTGTAAGTCAAATCATTGAAAAGTCAGAGATATCTAATAATGATTTAGTTATTGAAATAGGTCCTGGACTAGGGACACTTACTAAACATTTGTTAGAAAAAGCTGGTAAGGTAATATGTATTGAATTAGATAAAAGAATGATAAGCGTTCTAGAAGGACGATTTGCAAATTGTGATAATTTAGAAATTGTTTTTGGTGATATTTTAAAAATTGATTTAAAACAATTAATTGAAAATAATAGTCAGTTTGAAAAAGTAAAAATAGTAGCAAACTTACCATATTATATAACATCACCAATTATAATGAAGTTATTAGAAGAAAGACTTAATATTGATACAATAACAATAATGATACAAAAAGAAGTTGCAGATCGAATAGTTGCAGACCCAGGTAATAAAGATTTTGGTGTACTAACACTAAGTACAAGTTATTATGCAAAAGCTAGAAGTTTACTTCAGGTTACGAGAGATAAGTTTATTCCTGCACCAAATGTAGATTCAACAGTTATACTTTTAGAAGTATACAAAGACAAAGTCTATGATGTTAAAGATGAGAAACTACTATTTTCCGTAATAAAAGGTGGTTTTTCACAAAGAAGAAAAATGTTTATAAATTCTATTGAAACAGTACTAAGAGGTTATCAAATAGATAAACAAGATTTCAAAGATATATTATGTAAGTATAATATAAATGAAATGGTAAGGGCAGAAGAATTAGGGTTAAATGAGTTTATAAATATTGCAAATGAAATATATTATATAATAAACAAAAGATAGGTGATTAAATGATAAAGAAAAATATTTTGGTAATTGAAGATAAAAAAGAAATTATAGATGTGTTAGAAAAAATGTTTGAAAATGAAAAGTCAGAATATGACATAGTTTTTTCGTTTTCAGATTCTGATAGTATTAATGAAGCTATGAAAAATGTACATGATGTAGTATTAATAAATAGTGATAATGCAATACAAATTTATTCTCAAATTACTGAAGGTATGGAATCATTTATGTCACCAACAATTTGTATTTCATCTGCTTCATATAAAAATGTAATAATAGATGTTTTGAAATCAGGAATTAATCAATATATGGTTAAACCTATTGATGTAGAATATCTATATTATACAATAAAAAATTATATTAGATTAATATATAATAATAAAACAGTAAGTCCGCTAACAGGTTTACCTGGTAATATTCAAATTGATAATGAATTAAAAAAGAATATTATTAAAAAAGATGAATTTGCAGTACTATATTTTGATTTAGATAATTTTAAAGCATATAATGATACATATGGTTTTTTAAAAGGTGATGATGTAATTAGATTTACAGCTACAACAATATTAGATATTATGAGACAATATGCAAATGAAAATGATTTTGTTGGACATATTGGAGGAGATGATTTTGTAGCAATAACAACTAGTAGAGCAATAGATAAAATATGTATCGAAATAATTAATACTTTTGACAAAGGTATTTTAAATTTGCTTAGTAAAACAGACAAAGAAAGAGGCTTTTTTGAAGTACCAAATAGAAAAGGTATAATTGAACAGTATCCACTTACTTCTATATCAATAGGTGTTGTAATTGTTGATAAAAATCAAAAAATCGACAGATTAGAAATAGGAGAAATTGGAGCCCAAGTTAAACATAAAGCTAAAACCATTCATGGTAGTGCTTATGTAATAAATAAAAGAATGATGTAAGGAGTGTTTTAAGTATGAAAAAATTTTTATCAATTTTATTAGTTTTGGCAATGGTGTTTGTGTTAAGTTGTTCAGTTTTTGCAACTGAGACTGTAACAAGTGAGGAAAATGTTGATACAGCAAGTCAAGTTGAAGAAATAAGTAATGTAGAAGAAGAACATAATCATGAAGGTGAAGAAGCAACTACTCAGACAACTGGTGTAGATGAAACAACAGATATAACTGCTACGCCAAGTGAAGAAGCTGTAGAAGAAGAAAATAAAGAAGATATGTTTTTAACTGCAAAAGTAATTGAAGCAGGAAAAATTACAGAAGAACAAACAACAAATCAGTATGGTGCAGCAATAACAGCAAGTGTACAAAAAATAAAAGTTAAAGTATTAAATGGAACAACACATAAAAATCAAGAAGTTGAAATAACACATCAACTAACAAAGAATGATCAAACAGGAGAAGTAACAGGAAATTTAAAAGTAGGTCAAAAAGTATTTGTACAAGTATATGATACACAAGATGAAAATGGGCAGCCAACTACAATGGGACAAGTTGTATTAGCTAGAAAAGACAATGCTATATTAATAGTAGCTATAATAATAATAGTAGCATTACTAGTATTATCAGTTCTTAATGGATTGAAAACAGTTGGGGTTATGTTATTAAATACAATTGTAACTGTTGCAGGTTTCTTAATACTATATTTCTTAAAAATACCAGCAATAGTAACATTAGCAATATTAGCAGTTGTAATTATAGTTACAAACATGTTAATTTTACAAAAACCTTCAAAAGAGACTTGGGTAACTATTTTAGCAATAGTATTAGCAACAGTAGTTACATTTGGAGTATTAACATTAGTAGTTAGTGCAATAGGGTTAAGAGATAGTTCTACATTTGATTTATCAATTACACAAGAAGAAATTGATAGTATGAAAATGTATTATGGAATTGAATTAAAACCATTACAAGTTGAATATATTGATGTATTATCAGCAATAATGATTATTATATCTTTAGGTGTTACTATGGATATAGCAATAACATCTTGTAAAAAAGCACAATTAGGAAAAAGTTTTATGGAGACTTTAAAAGAAATTTCAACAAAATTACCAAAGAGATTAAATACAGTATACCTAATTGTTTTAGCAGTATTTTTAATGCAATTTATTCAAGCAGGAATTTACAGATATCCATTAATGTTAATATTTAATGATGATCAAGTATTTATTGAGGCGATAAAGATGATAGTTGTATTAATAAATCCTATTATAGTTATACCAATTACTGTATTATTAACTAAAGAATTATTAGGTGATAAAAGAGCAATTGAAGAGCCTAAAAAGGATTAATATAAAAATATAGTAAAATATTGCAAAGTAATGTTATAGTTGGATGTCAAATTTAGTTTGATATCCAACTTTTTTGATGTTTTATTAAAAAAATTAAATATATTTTGGTTAAACTATTTTTTAAATAATACTTATGTGATATAATAATCCATATTGTATAGGGGTGAATTTATGTATTTTGAAGAGTTTAATAAAACTAAGAAATTTAAATTTAATTTAAAAACAATAATTATACTAAGCATAATAATTGGTGTAATAATAGTTTTTCTTTTATATAAAATTAACTATAAATTTAGAACAGCAGTTAATAATATATTAACATTAAAACCATCAATTAACATTAGTTTAACTACGCTAGATATTGCACAAGAAGATGTTAAGTTGAGTATAGGATATGATAAATATTTAGCTATTCTTAATCAAAATATATTAACTGGGTATAATAATTCTAATACAGAGGAATTTAAAAATACACTTAATATATCAAGCCCTATATATTATGCAAATGGAAAGTATATTGTTATTGCAGAAAGTAATGGAAAAAAAGTTTGTTTGTATGAGGGTAAAAATCTTGTTTATGAAAAAGAGTATGATGGTGAAATATCAAAAGTAACAGTAAATAAAAATGGATATGTAGCAATATGTATGAGTAAAAGTGGTTATAGAACAGTAATTATGTTAAATAATCCACAAGGTGATGAAATGTTTAGTACATTTTTGAAATCAACATATGCAAGTGATGTTTGTATATCAGATAATAACAAATTAATGGCAATATCTGAAATAGATACATCAGGAATACAAGTATTATCAGGTATTAAGTTTGTACAAATTGATAAAATTAAAGAAGAAAACTATATTGTCAATACTGAAAAAGATACAGATATTCTAATTTCAAAAATTGAATTTTTAAATAATAATGAATTAACATGTTTATCAGATAAAAATGTTTGTATAATAGATGAACAAGGTAATAAAAAACAAGTAATCGATATTTCAGATAAAAATATAACAAATGTAGATATTAGTTTAGGAAAATACATAGTTGTTGCTAAAAAAAGTTCAAATACTATTTTTAATACTAATACAGATATATTGGTATATGATAAAGATGGAAAAGAAATTGGGAAATATACTCTTGAAGGAACTATAAAAGAACTAACTGTAAAAGATAATGTTATTTGTGCAAGTATTGGACAACAAGTTCATTTTATGTCAGCAACATGTAGACCAATAAAAAAATATGACGCTGATATGGATGTAAAACAAATAATATTATATGATAATTCTAATATGGTGGCACTAATATATAGAAACAAAATTGAATTAATGAATATATAGGTGGTGAAATATGGATATTGTATTAATAATTATTTTACTTTTGGGAATACTTATAGGGTATAAAAGAGGATTAATAAATGTAGTATTTAGTATTATAGGTATATTTTTAGCAATAGCACTGGCTTTAATGTCATATAAAATAGTTGTAAAAAATATTGTCCCTAAAACAGGTTTAGATAAGACAGTATATTCATTTATTGATAATAAATTTAAGCAAAAAGGTGAAGAAGTATTAGATAGTTCTATCAATTTACCAGAATCAATGCAATCATATTTTGATTCAACTATTATAGTTAATCAATCATCTAGTTCAATAGTAGAAAAAACATCTAATTTTGTCGTAAATGTAATAACTTTATTAGTTTTAATAATTATATATTATATTGTTATTTTAATTATAAGGATTTTATTAAATAAAATTGCAAAATTACCAGTATTAAATGGAATAAATAAAATAGGTGGGGCAATTTTAGGTTTAGTGCAAACAATAATTATAATACTTATTGCATTTACATTAATTAGTTTTTATGCTACAGTTGGTAAAGCAGAAAAACTTAATGATATGATTAACAATTCTGTTATAGCAAAAGTAATATATGATAATAATATATTAACAAAAATAATAATAAAAAATGAAGTAGAAAAAGGAGAGACAAATAATAATGGGAATATTTAGTAAAATAATGAAGGTAATATTTAGAGTAATATTAGTAGCTTTATTTATAGTAGTAATGGTAATTAGTAGTGTTGCACTTGGAATTGTTTATACAAGATATGTAGATACAAGTCCAGAAGGCAGCATATTAAATATATTTGATACACAAAGTGCATCAAAAGAGAAAATAAATGTACTGGTGTTAGGTACTAATCAAACTTTAACAGATTTTATTGTTGTTGCAGGATATGATCCAGAAACAGGTAAAGTATCAATATTATCAATACCAAGAGATACTAAATATGGTAAAGCAAATACAGCATATAGTAAAATAAATGCTATATATCAAGGAAGCAAAATAGATAAATTAAAAACAGAAGTTGAAGAGATGTTAGATATTAAAATAGATAATTATATTATATTTGATAAAAAAGCTCTTTGGGAGGTAGTAGATGCATTAGGTGGTGTAACAGTAGATGTTGGACCAAAGGCATTAAAATATTCTGATCCAGCTCAAAATTTATATATTAATCTACAACCAGGAGTTCAAGTCTTAGATGGCAAAAAAGCTGAGCAATATGTTAGATATAGAAAAGGATATGCTGATGGGGATTTAGGAAGAATAAAGGCCCAACAAAACTTTATAAAAGCATTTATATCTGAATGTTTAAAACCAACTAAAATTGGTAAGCTGCCAGAAGTTGCAAAAATAGGATTATCAAATGTTAAAACAGATATAACTTTTGATAAAATAACATATTATTTGGAAGATGTAGTAAAATTTCAAATGGAAAATGTGCAAATGGAAATGATACCAGGAGCACCACAAACATTAGATGGAGCTTCTTTCTTTATTCCAAATAAAACAAAAGCTAAAGCATTAGCTAATGAGTGGTTTAATGGTGTAGCACCAGTTTTAGATACTACAAGTGTTAGTTCAAGTTCAAGTGCTAGTGGAAAAGAAAAGAATTAGGAGGTAAGAGAAAATGTTAGGAGATAAGATAATAGAAATACTTAATAATAAAAAGGCAATAGATGTTGTAAAATTAGATATTAAAGAAAAATCAACACTTGCAGATTTGTTTATTGTTGCATCAGGTACATCAAATACACATGTTAAATCATTGTGTGATAATATTGAAAAAGATTTAAAGGCAGAAGGTGTGTATCCAAGAAAAATTGAAGGATATAGCACAGGCAGATGGATATTAATGGACTATAATGATGTTATTGTTCATATATTCCATCCAGAAGAAAGAGAATTATATGACCTCGAAACTTTATGGGAAAATTCAAACAAAATATTAAATGATTAGTAGGGGGATAAGATTATGGAATATGATTTTAAAAATATAGAAAAAAAATGGCAAAATATTTGGGATAATGAAAAAACATTTAAAGCAATAGATGATTTTTCAAAAAAGAAATTTTATGGGTTAGTAGAGTTTCCATATCCATCAGGGAATGGATTACATGTAGGACATCCAAGAAGTTATACTGCATTAGATATTATTTCTAGAAAAAGAAGATTAGAAGGATATAATGTGTTATTTCCAATAGGATTTGATGCTTTTGGACTTCCAGCAGAAAACTTTGCTATAAAGAATAAAGTTCATCCTAAAGAGGTTACACAAAAAAATGTTGATAATTTTAGAAGACAATTGAAAATGTTAGGATTTTCTTTTGATTGGGATAGAGAAGTAAATACAACTGATCCTAATTACTATAAATGGACACAATGGATTTTTATGAAATTGTTTGAAAAAGGATTAGCATATAAAAAGAAAATGCCAATTAATTTCTGTACAAGTTGTAAAGTTGGACTTGCAAATGAAGAAGTTGTAAATGGTGTTTGTGAAAGATGTGGAAGTGAAGTTATTCAAAAAGTAAAAAGTCAATGGATGTTAAAAATAACTGAGTATGCAGATAGATTAGTAAAAGACTTAAATGATATTGATTACATAGAAAAAGTTAAAACACAACAAAAAAATTGGATAGGTAGATCAGAGGGTGCAGAGGTTACATTTAATTTATCAGAGGTTGATGAAAAATTAGTAGTATATACAACTAGACCAGATACTTTATTTGGGGCTACATATATGGTAATATCACCTGAGCATCCTTTAATTAACAAATATGCAAATATTATTTCAAATATAGAAGATATTGAAGAATATAAAAAACAGACAAGTAAAAAATCAGAGTTTGAAAGAACAGAGCTTTCAAAAGAAAAAACAGGTGTTGAGATTAAAGGTATTACAGCAATTAATCCATTAACTAAAAAACAAATTCCTATATGGATTTCAGATTATGTATTAATGACATATGGAACAGGTGCTATTATGGCAGTTCCAGCACATGATGAAAGAGACTGGGAATTTGCAAAGAAATTTTCAATAGAGATTATTGAAGTTGTTAAAGGTGGAAGAGATGTACAAGAAGAAGTTTATACAGATGTATATGATGGAATAATGGTAAATTCAGATTTCTTAAATGGCTTAAATGCAAAAGAAGCTATAAAAGTAATGATAGATTATTTAGAAAAGAATAATTTGGGTAAAAGAAAGATTAACTTTAAACTTAGGGATTGGGTATTTTCAAGACAAAGATATTGGGGTGAACCTATACCACTTGTACATTGTGAAAAATGTGGTTGGGTACCAATACCTGAAAGTGAATTACCACTTAAATTACCAGAAGTTGAAAATTATGAAGTTGCAGATGATGGAAGTTCACCACTTTCAAAAATAGAGGATTGGGTAAATACAAGTTGTCCAAAATGTGGTAGTCATGCAAAAAGAGAAACTGATACTATGCCACAATGGGCTGGTTCATCATGGTATTTTTTAAGATATATTGATCCTGAAAATGATGATGTTTTAGCTGCAAAAGATAAATTAAATTATTGGTTACCAATTGATTGGTATAATGGTGGAATGGAGCATACAACATTACATTTGCTTTATTCAAGATTTTGGCATAAATTTTTATATGATATAGGTGTTGTAAATACGAAAGAACCATATCAAAAACGTACATCACAAGGTATGATACTAGGTGAAAATAGTGAGAAAATGTCTAAATCAAGAGGAAATGTTGTAAACCCAGATGATATAGTTAATGAGTTTGGCGCAGATACATTAAGATGTTATGAGATGTTTATTGGTGCATTTGACCAAGCAACACCTTGGTCAACTCAAGGGGTTAAAGGTTGCTATAAGTTCCTAGAAAGAGCATGGAAAATGCAAGACTTTGTAACAGATGAAAATACATATTCTAATGAAATGGAATCAAATATGCATAAAGCAATAAAGAAAGTATCAGATGATATTGAAAAAATGAAGTTTAATACTGCTATTGCAACATTAATGAGCCTAACAAATGATTTTTACAAAATGAGTAAAATAACTAAAAAAGAGTTTGAAACATTTTTAATATTGTTAAATCCTATTGCTCCACATATGACAGAGGAAATATGGCAAAATATAGGATTAAATGGGCAAATAGCACAAGCAAATTGGCCAACATTTGATGAGAGTAAGACAATTGATAATGAAATAGAAATTCCAATACAAGTAAATGGAAAAGTAAAAGAAGTTATAATAGTGTCAGTAGATGCTAATGAGCAAGAGGTAAAAGATATAGTGCATAATAATGAAAATATATGTAATATACTAAAAGATAAAACTATTGTTAAAGAAATATATGTAAATGGTAAGATATATAATATAGTTGTTAGATAATGTGTTTTAAATATGTAAAATATAAGAGTTATAGTAATAAAAATTATTATAATTCTTATATTATGTATAATGTTATTAATAATTGCATATAATACCTATAAGTTAAAAAAAACCAATAATTATTTGATTTTTTTTAACTTATAGGGTATAATATGATAAAGAGGTGGTAATATGGAAAGAGAGATTATAAATGATTTACTTAAATGGAAACAGTCAAATAATAGAAAACCTTTAATTGTTCATGGAGCTAGGCAAGTTGGTAAAACATATATAATAAAACAGTTTGGTAAAGAAAATTATGACAATTTAATATATGTTAATCTTGAAACAAATAAAGAAATAAGTGATCAGATTAATGTAAATATTACTCCTGAATTTATTATAAATAAATTAGAACTTTTTTATGGAGAAAAAATAATTCCAGAAAAAACATTAATATTTTTTGATGAAATACAAGTAAATGAAAGAGCACTGACATCACTTAAATATTTTTGTGAAGATGCACCAAATTATCATGTAATTGCTGCTGGTTCATTACTTGGGATAGCAATAAATAGAGAGAATTATTCATTCCCAGTTGGAAAAGTAAGTATGTTAAATATGTATCCATTATCATTTAAAGAATTTTTAGTAGCAATTGGAAGAAATGATTTAATAGATGAGATAAAGAAACATTTTGATACTAATGAAAGAATGGATACAACTATACACGAATTATGTTTGGAATTGTATAGAACATATTTAATAGTTGGTGGAATGCCAGAGGTAATAAAAACATATTTAGAAGAAAAAAAGATTATAGCTACAATAGATATACAATCTATTATATTAGATTCTTATGTAAGAGATATGACAAAATATGCAGATAACTCTCAATCAAATAAGATAATATCAGCATTTGATTCAATACCAGTACAATTAGCTAAGGAAAATCAAAAATTCCAATATAAAGTAATTTCAAAAGGTGGAACGTCAAGTATTTTTGGACCAGCTGTATTATGGCTAAAAAATAGTGGTATAATAAATCAGGTATTTAAAGTGTCTGCTCAAATGCCACTTGAAATGTATAAAGATTTATCATCATTTAAAATATATATGAGTGATGTGGGATTATTTGTTAATAAAGCAAAATACCCTTTATATCAAATTGATTTAAAACAACAACCAACTATGATATCAATGGGTCCTCTTACAGAAAATTATGTTGCAAATGAGTTAAAGGTAAATGGATATGAGTTATATTATTGGGAATCTAATGGAATGGCAGAATTGGATTTTCTAATTCAAAAAGAAGATAATATTATACCAATTGAAGTTAAATCTAGTGTGCATACAAAAGGTAGGAGTTTAAGTTTATATATGACAGATAATAATCCGAAGTATGGAATTAGAATTTCAGAAAAAAACTTTGGGTTTGAAAATAATATAAAATCAGTACCATTATATTCAGTATTTTGTATATAGTAAATAATAAAATAAAAGATATAATATATAAATAAATTTATATTATATCTTTTTTATATTTTCAATTCTTTTATTTAAATCAATATGATAAGAGAATTTTTTAGAAGTTTTTTGTTTTATTAATGGATTTACAAAAAACATATTTGCACATGCTCTACTGTATATAATATTTAAATCATTTGTTTCAATGCATTTTTGTAATGTGTTTGCTGCAGATATTGATTTTTCTGTTATTTTGATAGCTTCTTTATCATTTATTAACTCTAAGTTTTTATTTACAAATAAATGTATAATCTTTACGTTTATAGGAGTAAAAAATACGAAAAGTGTAGTAAGTAATAATTTCATAAAGCTTTCACTTTCTCTACCTCTTTTTTGTACAGCTCTAAATATACTTCTAAAGAACTTGTCAGATAATATAATTAAATAACCAAATGTTACGGTTGAGATAGTTGCAAGCGATGTATCTCGTTTTAGAATTTTAATCATTTCATATGTAAGTAAATATTCTAGTTCACTATCATTTAGCTTTTCAAAACATCCTTTTGTTAAACAAATACTTGACTTTTTTATACTTCTACCAATAGAGATACTATTTATGTTTTTATCATTTATATAATATATAGTAGGTATTGGTATTTCAAGATTACTTGAAATTGATTGCAATATAGGTTTGATTCTACGTTCATGTTCTAAAGGTAATTTGCTTACATAATTTAATTTTAATAATATTTTATTAGAGAATACTATTAATACTAGATGTATAAATATAGATATTGAACATTCAATTATTATTGATTTATATAACGGATATATAAATTGTAAAATTGCAAATAAAATTGCAGAAAGTATTATTAAGTTTATTGTAATAACAATAACTACATTTGTTATATTTTTATTTATGCTTATTTCCATTTTAATTAAAAAACCTTTCTAATAATAAAACACATAGATAATCTCTATGTGTTTTATGTAATAATATCATTATTGAGCAACAGCACTAGTAATATCACTTTCTATACTATCTACAATTTTCTTTTTTTCTTTTTTCTTATATGTTCCATTTATTAATTGAGGAACATATGTAATTACTTTATAAAATAATAGTTTTAATTTTTTACCAAATAAATAACTTTTTCTAAGCTTTCTTGTAGGTGTTAATGAATCGCTTTTCTTTGAAATTACTAATTCATTTTTTTCTACAACAAAAGAATAATTATGACCTTCGTTATTATCCCAATTAGATTTATCATCTTTGAAACAACAATTGAACAAATCAGTATTTGGTATATCTATTTCAACTTCATATCCTACATCTGTTTTTGTCATTTCTATTTCAGATACATCTGACCATAATAGGCCATATCCATAATGTATAAATACTCTTTCTGCACCATTTAGAAATAATGTTCCACAATATGAAATTTTTGTTTTTGAATTTTCAACTATTTTATCATTACTAAAAAATATATTTCTATTTAATTCCATTATTTACACTCCTTAATAATAAGTTTTATCTTTTGCTACACACATTATATTATTTTATTGTATAAACTTCAAGTCTTTTTTATAAAAAAGTAGTATTTTTGTAAAAAATAATATAATTGTAATAATATTGTAATATTTTACATGTTTTAATTATAATATTTTGTATAAAATTGTTAAGAAGTATCAAGATAAAAATACAATTTATATCAAAAATCATTAACAATTATATACAAACAAACATAATATATATTAAGCATTAGCTAAAATATATTAGGAGGTAGTTATGGAATTTGATAAAGGGATATGTCCAATAGTTGATATTGATGGAGCAATAGCATGTGGTAAGCAATTTGATTTAGATATTACATTACCAGAAGATAATAGAGATGTAATATATGGAATAGTAAGAGATTGTTATAAAGATCCAGTAAAAGATGCTGTTGTTAAATTAATTGAAGTTGTATATGAATGTGGTAAACAAGATAGAAGACCTGTTTCTCATACTTTTACAGACTGTGAAGGAGAATTTGTATTTGGTCCACTTTGTAAAAATAAGCAATATGAAATACAGATATGGGTAAATAAAGTTAATCATGCGAAAGTTTGTGCAAAATGTGAAAGAGATGGAGAATGTTTAAAAGGAATAAAGATGGATTGCAAAGATTTTAATCAATGTAATAAATGTATGCATAGAAGTGATGAAGTAATAGAAGAATTACAACAAGATGAGATATTAGAAATTACAGAATAGAAAATAACTAAATAGAAATATAGGGGAATACTTGTTTAAAAAGGATAGGTATTTCTTTATTTTTATATAAATAACAGTATATATTATGTAAATAATTACAAACTGTTTACATTTAGAGGTTGATAACCATTTCCAAATAATGCTAAAATTTATATGTAATACTTTTTATAATATATAATCAATCACAATAATTGTGAAAAGTTCAATGACAAAAATAAAAATATGGAGGGAAACAAAATGACTTATTTAACACAAGGCTTAAAACAAAATATGAATTCAGTTGTAATGCCAAAATGGTACACATTTATGGTCTTATTTTGTTATACCTTTATATCAGTTTACATGACATGGTTTATTTAATACTTAAATAAATTAATATGAATTTAAAAATTCAAGATGTGTTGATATAAAGTCAGCACATCTTTTTTATATATAAAAATAAAATTATAAAGGAGTGTATGAAAATGACTATTATCAATGTAAACAATTTGGTGAAGAACTATGAGACAAAAGAGGCTGTAAAAAACATTTCATTTTCAATTAATGAAGGTGAAGTAGTAGCATTTATTGGACCAAATGGGGCAGGAAAAACAACAACCGTTAAAATTCTTACAGGCATTTTACATCCGACTAGTGGAAATGCTCAGGTTTGTGGAATTATACCTTGGGAAAAAAGAATGAAACTAGGGTATAATATTGGATGTTTGTTTGGACAAAAAAGTCAATTAAATCAAGCTCTTCCAGTTATAGATAGCTATATTCTTCTAGGAGCAATATATGATATAGATAAGGAAGAGTTAATGAAAAGAATTGATGAGTATGCAACATATTTTGGTGTCAAAAAACTTATAACTAAAAAAGCAAGTTATAATTGTGCTAGAGAAAAATATTTTTCAAATTTAAAAAAGTTTATTAAATGGAGTAATTATAATCCAATTAATTGTTGACATAATTCTGAAATGATGATATAATAAGCGAAATTGTAAATATTTTTTTAATTGACTTAAAAATTTTTTAAGGAGGTAATGTGTTATGGTAACGAGAGATCCTAATACCAAAGTAAAAACGCTGATGTTAACAGTGACAGAATCGTGCAATTTGTGTTGCGTTTATTGTTATGAACATAATAAGACTGCAAATGCAATGAGTTTTGAGACAGCTAAACGGATAATTGATGAAGAATTTATGGCAGATGATGGGTTTGAAGCAATTGAAGTTCAGTTTTTTGGTGGTGAGCCATTTGTTGAATTTGAATTAATGAAGCAAGTTCATGATTATGTATATTCACTTGAGACGAAAAAAGAAAGAATTTGTTTTGCAATAACAAATGGTACATATGTACATGGCGAAATTCAGAAATGGTTAAGAAAACACAAAGACACATTTTGCGTTGGATTAAGCTTAGATGGAACAAAGAAAATGCATGATATGAACAGAAGGAAACATAATGGAGAAGGTTCTTTTGAGGATATTGACATTGGCTTTTATAAAGAGTGTTGGCCTTTCCAAGACATCAAAATGACAGTTTCAAGACAAACTTTACCATATCTTGCAGAAGGCATCATGTATATTCAAAATTTGGGATTTAATGGTGCAGGAAGTTTTGCTTATGGAATTGACTGGGATTTGGAGAAAGATTTGCCAATTTTGGAAAAGCAACTTGACATACTTGTCGATTATTACATTAAAAATCCTAGTGTTTCAGTTGCAAAGATTATTTCTATGCCAATTCAAAATATTGAATATACCTTGGAAGAAGGATTTAAATGGTGTGGTGCAGGAACACAGATGAAATGTTATGATGTTAATGGAAATGTATTTCCATGTCAATTTTTTATGGGATTGACAATAGGAGAACTGTCCAAAATCAACGAAAATGTTTTTCAACAAAAAGATGTGAAACTTGTAGATGACAAATGTGCTAGTTGTCCTTTGTATTCCATATGTCCAACTTGTTATGGTGTAAATTACGCTGAATCGGGTAATCTTTATGAAAGAGATGATGCACATTGTGAAATAAACAAGAGAATAATCCTTGCTAATGCAAAGATACAGTATCACAAGATAACAGCAAAAGATCAAATAACGGTGGATGATTATTATATTCTCAAAGCAATAGAGAATATCAATAATTTTCTATAAATTATTTTTTTTGAAAGGAGGAAAACATAATGCTGAAACTTTCAAAAGACCAAATGGTATCTGTTGCTAACTTGATTAAAGCTAATTTGAAGTTTGAAAGTAGAACTCCTATATTAGCGTCAGCGGGAGGATGCAATAGCTGCAATGGTGGATGCCAGAGTAGCTGTGGCGGATGCAGCGGAGGTTGTGGAACAGGTAATACTTGTGCAGTAACATTAGACATTTTTACATGATGCACATTACCTAATTACTAATGATTAATTAATCTATATTAGATTAAAGTAAAAAACTCAGTTATTTCGAAAGATATAACTGAGTTTTGCTATATATGAAAGTAAATTAAATATATGAATTATAACATTGTAAAACAAATAATATATTAAGTTGTTATATTTAAATATATAACTCAAAAAATAAATCAGCTATATCTATTGATATAACTGATTTATTTATGGAGCCGGCTGCCGGAATTGAACTGGCGACCTACTGATTACAAGTTGATATATACATATTCTAGTATTTATTATTATTTCTATAAATGTAGTGTTATGCGGTATTTGTTCTATTGTATATCTTGTCTAGTAGTATATTTTATTGCTATATTTTTTTATTTATGTGAGCAAAATGTGAGTAAAAAGTTATAAAATTCTATTAGGTGTTAATAATATGTATTGATTTATACTCGAAAAGTAGTCGAAAAGTACTCGAAAAGTACTCGAAAAGTAGTCGAAAAGTATTGAAAAAAAATACTTGTTGTGATATATATTTTTTTGAGGTTAAATTATATAGAAAGTTATGGTACTGGAATAGAAAAAATTATAGATAGTTATAAAGAGAAAGTTTTAAAACCTAAATTTGATATAACAGAAAACAGTTTTGTTCTAACATTATTTAATACAAATAAAACTGCAACTATTAAAAACACAAAAAGTAAAGATAAAGAAGAAATAATTATCGAATATATAAAAGAAAATGGTAGTATTACTAGAATAGAAGTTCAGAAAATACTTGGATTAGAAAAAGCTATGTCAAATAAGGTGCTGACTAATATGTGTAAAGAAAATAGGATTAAAAGAGAAGGTAATGGTAGAAGTATTAAGTATATAATATATTAAAGGAGAGTGCCTAATGAAAAAATGTAGTTTATGTGGAAGAAAAATATCACAAGTCAATTATAATTTTGGTTTAGGGTGTTTAAAAAAATCTTGTAAATTGATAGATATAAATGCGGTTAAAAATATAAAAGGAGAAAATACATTAAATAATAGTATTTGTAAATTATGTAATAAACAAGATTTAAATAAAAAACAGAAGGAGTTATTAACTAATAGATATTTAACATATAATATACTTAATAAAGTTGAACTTGATTATTATACTTCTATGAAAGATAAAGTAAACCAAGATATAAAGATAATTAATAAAAATACTAATAAAAAAGATTTAAAAAGCTTTGATGTGATTACACTTAAACAAGCATTTGAAATATACAGATTATATAATAAATATAAAAAAATAAGAGATAAAAGAGAAGAAGTAGATTTTGATTTTATTCAAAATACATCTTTTGACACACTAAGATTTGCTTTTAGTACATATTATAATAGAAAAACATATCTTAATGGGGTAACAGCTGATGGACAATATATTGTGTGGGAGTTGGGAATAATATATTTGAAGTCTACGTCAAAAAAGTGTTCAGCAACTCTTTTAAAACACTCATTACAAGAAAGTCCAGATGATTTACTAATAGAAAGTGGAGAATTTATAACTAAGATAAAAAAGGATATATATTTTAAGAAAAAAATAAATGAAATAATAGAAAAGAATAAAGAACAAGATTATTTAAATGAAACTGGCTATATAGATTTTAATATTGGAGATTTGTTTTTTGCCTTACATAGTGCAAAAATAAATATTAAAGGAAATAAAGTTAATAACATATGGAAACTTAATATAATAATAACAGATAGATATGATTTTACAGATTTCAAAAAACTAAGTGAATATATGGATAGCAATATATTTAAATCAATTTTTACGAGTACAATTAATAATATGGCAATGATATCTACAAGTTCTAATGTTATAAATGAGTATAATGTTACAATAAAATTTTCAATAGATTGGAGTGATAATCTATGAAGAAAAATGTAATTAAATTAATCAAAATATTATCTATATACTTATTATCTTTATTAATATTTGTAATAATAGCAAATACGAGAGGTGATGAATTCATACAATATATAGTAAATACAAGTGAACCTCAATCATATGATACTGACACAATAAATCCACTTTGGTGTTTTGGACCAATTGTACATGCAGGAGTTATTCATTTTATTTTAGGAGTAATACTAGCTATATATGCTAAGGTTAGTAAGGAATTTGATAATTTAACAAAATCAATTATATACATATTTCCTATATTAACTTTTTTTCTTACTATACCTATTGGAGTACTAATTTTATATATTGTTTCAATATTTCAGTAGAAATATTATGGTAGCAAAATTGTAGCAAAATGACAAAAAATGGTAACAACTCAAAAAAATAAATCAGCTATATCTATTGATATAACTGATTTATTTATGGAGCCGGCTGCCGGAATTGAACTGGCGACCTACTGATTACAAGTCAGTTGCTCTACCTGCTGAGCTAAGCCGGCGTTTTATTGGTGACCCGTAGCAGATTCGAACTGCTGTCGCCGCCGTGAAAGGGCAGTGTCTTAACCACTTGACCAACGGGCCTAATATGGTGAGCCATCGCAGATTCGAACTGCGGACAACTTGATTAAAAGTCAAGTGCTCTACCGACTGAGCTAATGGCCCATTAGCTAACGCTCCTATATCTTACAATATTTTTTAAGAGTTGTCAACACTTTTTTAAAAATTTTTTAGATTATTTAGATTTTTTTTATACATATTTTATTTTTATACAATATTCAACAATTTTTTATGTCATATTATATAGTTTTACCCAAAAATATAGGTATTATTCTTGTATTTTTATCTAAAATGTAGTATATTTCATTTAGATGTAATTTGGAAGGAAGATTGTTATGGGAGACATCATAAAATATAATTTAACAAATCAACAAAAAGCTTTATATAACATAGATAAAGTGTATAAAAATAGTAAAATAAACAATATATCTTTTTGGTTAGAAATAAACCATGTAATAAATTTTGAACTATTAACAAAAGCGATAAATGTTATTGTAGAAAAAAATGATAATTTTAGATTTCAATTTGTAGAAGAAAACGGAGAAATATATCAATATGCAAGAGAGTATACATATCAAAACTTTGAAATTTTAGATGTTGCAAACTCAAAAGAATTAGAACAGAAAATAAAAGAATATACATTTGATTTAGAAAATGATAATTTATGTGTATTTACATTATTTAGATATCCAGATGGTAAAGGCGGTATTGTTGCTTCAGCACATCATCAACTTGGTGATGCGTGGACAATGGGAATATTTATAAATGAAGTATTAGATATTTATCATAAATTGTTAATTAATGAAGATGTATCAGATTTAACATATCCTTCATATTTAGAATATGTTAATACACAAAATGAATATATTCAATCTGAAAAATATATAAAAGATAAAGAATATTGGGAAGAAGTTTTTTCAAATAATATAGAAAAGCTGTCATTTAAAGAAGAGAGTTTTGATATTAATGCAATTAGAGAAGAATATGAAATTAACGAAGAAATATTAAAAGATATTAGAAGTTTTTGTACTGAAAATAAAATTTCTGAGTATGTATTTTTTCTATCAGTCTTTTGCATATATTTAGGCAAGTTAAAAGGATTAAACAATTTTGTAATAGGTAATCCAATATTAAATAGATCTAATTTTAGAGAAAAATGTACATCAGGGTTATTTATGTCTACAATGCCATTTGTAGTTAATATAGATGATGAATTAAACTTTATAGATTATGCAAAAAACATAGCATCTGGGCAAATGAAAATGTATAAACATTTGAAATATCCAGATTATGAAATAACAAAATATTTTAATCAAAAAAACAATACACATGGACCAATTTATGATTTCGTTTTTTCATATCAAAATGCAAAAACAGATAAAGATACTGTAATGTTTGAAACAAAGACTAGATGGATGGAAGCAGGCCAGCAACTAAATTCATTAATGATACACTTTAAAGATACAGAAGATACAGGAAGACCAATTTTAATTTATGATTATTTATCAGAAATTTTTACTGGGCAAGATATTGATATTTTAAATAAAAGAATAATGGAAATATGTAAACAAGTATTAACTAATATACAATTAGCTGATATAGAGATTATAACAAGTGAAGAAAAACAATATTTGGTAAATAATTGTAATAATACATATTTTGAATATGATAGAAATAGCACGATTGTGAGTAGGTTAGAAAAGACAATTAGTGAGACAAACAATGAAATAGCATTAATATATGGTAATGAAAAATTATCATATAGTGATTTAAATAAACAGGCAAATAAACTAGCTAGGTATATGCAAAAATTAGGTGTAAAACAAAATGACATTATACCTATTATTGATAGTCGTAGTATTGATATGATAATTGGTATGTTTGCAATTATGAAATTAGGGTGTGCATATTTACCAATTGATATAGAGTATCCAAAAGATAGAATTGAATATATTATATCAGATGCAAGTGCCAAATTAGTTTTAACTAAAAAAGAGTATAAAGATAGATTTGAAACTAGTGGTAAAAAAATATTTATAGATACAAATGAATATGAAGATGAGCAAGATACAAATTTAAATACTAATATTTTACCTGATGATTTAGCGTATTTAATATATACATCAGGTTCTACAGGTAAGCCAAAAGGTGTAATGTTATCACATAGAAATGTTGTTAATTTTACTCAAGGTACTAGTAATATTATTTGTTTTAAAAATAAAACAATTGTATCTGTAACAACAATTTCTTTTGATATATTTGTTTTAGAATCATGGCTAAGTTTAATAAAAGGTGCAAAAGTGGTTATTGCAAATGAAAATGAGCAAAATATTTCACATAATTTAAATAAACTATGTTTAGAAAATAATGTTCAAATGATACAAACAACACCTTCAAGAATGAAGTTATTAATTAGTGATAATGAAAATATACAGTTTATTAAAAATATGACAGATATAATGATAGGTGGAGAGGCTGTACCATATAAATTAATTGAGGATTTAAGAAAAATTACTAATGCACGAATTTTTAATATGTATGGACCAACTGAAACTTGTGTATGGTCAACAATAAAGGAATTAACAAATGATAATATTGTTACAATAGGTAAGCCTATTGCAAATACAACTGTGTATGTATTAAATAAAAATAAAAGATTATGTCCAATTGGAGTTGCAGGTGATTTGTATATTGGTGGAGATGGTGTATGCAAAGGATATTACAAAAAACAAGAATTAACAAATGAGAAGTTTATCAAAAACATATATAATAAAGATGAAATTATTTATGAAACAGGTGATATTGCAAAATGGGATAATAATGGTAACTTAATCTGTTTAGGAAGAAATGATTTTCAAATTAAAATAAATGGACATAGAATTGAAATAGAAGAAGTTGAAAACACTATATTTAAATATGGAGATATAACAGAGGTAGCTGTTGTATCAATAAATAATCAAGCATTATATGGATATTATACAAGTAATAAACCTATTGATAATACTAAATTAAGAGTATTTGTGGCAGAGAAGCTACCAACATATATGGTACCAACGAAATTTATACAAATAGATGATATGCCAAAAACACCAAATGGTAAAATAGACAGGAAAAAAATTATTGCATTTAGTAATAATACTCAGTGTGAGCAAGAAGAAATAATTGAGCCAAGAAACGAAATAGAAGACATATTATTTAAAGCATTTACTCAAATAATAGATAAGAAAATTAGTATAGATAAACCATTTTTTGATTATGGATTTGATTCATTATCAATTATAAAAGTGCAAACATTATTATTAAAAAATAAATGGAATATTACTTTACAAGATTTTTATAAATATCCTACAATTGAACAATTAGCAAAACATATTTTAAATAAATATGAAAATGGTTCTAAGTACGATAATGAATATGAGGATTTACCAACAATTAGGGAAAATATAAATAATATTTATATAAGTGGTAATAAAAATAATTACAAAAATATTTTACTTACCGGTTGTACAGGTTTTATAGGGATACATGTATTACAAGAACTTCTATTAAATACTGATGCAAATATTTATTGTATTATTAGAAGTAAAAACGACCTAAGTCCTATTTACAGATTAGAGGAAAAATTAGATTTTTACTTTAATGGTAAATATAAAGAATTTATTGGGAATAGAATTATTGTTATTGAAACAGATATTACAAAAGATGTTAATATACAAGATAAAATACAAGATATTGATTTAGTAATACATTCAGCAGCACTTGTAAAACATTATGGTGATGTTGAGTTATTTAAAAAGGTTAATATACAAGGTACACAAAATATAATAAATATATGTAAAAAATACAATAGTGTTTTGTGTTATTTATCATCACTTAGTGTATCAGGAAATTATTTAGTTAAACAAGATAATAGGGATAAAGAATTTACTGAAGATAATTTATATATTGGACAAAGATATCAAGACAATGTCTATGTATATAGTAAATTCGAGTGTGAAAAACTTATATATAATGAAATTAAAAATGGATTAAAAGCATCAGTATATAGAATTGGTATAGTATCAGGTAGAGCTACTGATGGTTTAATGCAACAAAATATATCTGAAAATGCTTTTTATAACAGGATTAAAGCAATTGTTGATTTAAAAAATATATCACAAAATATGTTTGATCAAAGTGTAGAGTTTACACCAGTTGACTTGTTAGCACAAGCATTAGTTAAATTAGTTCAAATACCAGAAAGTATTAATAAGGTATATCATTTGTATAATGATGAATTGTTTAGCATTAAAGATGTTTTACAAGCATTAAGTTTATTAGATATTAATATTAATGTACTTTCTAGCAAAGAGTTTGATGGATTAATTAAACAAATATCATCAAATATTAATGAAAATAGCAAACTTGGGGGAGTTATTAATGATTTCTATAATACAGATGAAGGTATTGGATTAAATTATGATTTCACTATTAATATAAGAGCTGATAAGACGAAGAAATACTTAGAAAAATTAGGCTTTAAATGGATTAATAGTAAGTTTGAGAAAGAGATTTATTTAAGAAAGATATTTAGATATATGAGAAATGTAAATTATATATAAGGAGATGAATTATGTTGAATTTTTTAAAGAAACATAAATATAGTATAAGGGTATTATTTGATTATAATTTAATTATAATATTAGTGGTATTAGCACTATATTTTACAGTTCCAACAATTATGAATTATTTGCCAGAAACAATTAATACACAGTTTGATGTAATGATGTCATTTATTTCATATAGACAACAGTATTTAATAATAATGATGCTTTTCTTAATAATTACAAATCCAATATTATTAATTTTATTAAAGAGTATATTTAAACTGGAAAATGAAATATCTACAAATGATGATTGGAAAGAAAATAAAGAGTTAATAAGTAAAGTAAGGAAAGATTGTTACAAAATACCATATACTATATTTTTAATTCAGCTTTCTATTGCAGTAATAGTAGTACTTGGAATATTAGTAACAACAGGTAGTCATGATTGGTTAATGATAATTAAAGTATCACTATTAGTATTAACATTTGATGTTTTAGCAACAGTTATGTCATTTATTCTTTCAAAAAGGGTGTTTACAAAAATATTAGTAACGCTGCCATATGATGAAAATAATAAATGGTTTAGAATATCATTAAAAAGTAAAATGTTAATGTTGATATTACCTATGTTATTAATGGCACTACTTTTTACATCATTAGTTGGATATACTAGAATATCATATGAAAAAGGTAATATATTACATGATGCATATGAAAAGTTTTTATTTGATATTTCTGAAAAATCACAAGATGGATTAACAGATGAGCAAATAAATAATGAATTAAATAATATTGAATTTATTAATAAAAATCATAATAGAGTTATTATTTATGAAGATGAAACATATAAAAGTATAGATGATAAAGGAGTAACAGATTTTATTATAAAATATACATTACAGATTTCAAACAAATATGATGGGAAAATAATGGATAGTTATGGTAAAGACATACAAGGTGTGATGAAAAGAGTATATAACGTTGATAAGCAGCAATATTGTTATATAGGTGTAATATATGACTTGTCATCACCAGGTGCATTAGCATTTTTGCTAGTGTCATCAATGTTGTTCTTTATACTAAACTTTATTGTATTAAGAAGTGTATCAAATGAAATTACAAATGGTGTAACAATGTCATTAGAAAGACTTCAAGAAATATCTGAAAATAGAAATGATTATACAAAAAGTAAACATAGTTTAAAAGTTATATCAAATGATGAAATGGGTGAACTTGCAATTGTATTTAATAAGATTCAGGAATTAACTAATGAATATATTAATGAGATACATGATGGTCAAGAAACACTTATGGAAAAAGATAGACTTGCATCACTTGGACAGTTGATGGGAGGTATAGCACATAACTTAAAAACACCTATTATGTCAATATCAGGTAATCTGCAAGGACTTCAAGATTTGATTACAGAATATAATGTATCTGTTGGTGATCCAGAAGTAACAACTGATGACCATAAAGCAATTGCAAATGATATGCAAGAATTGGTAGATAAAACTAGAATTCATTTATCATATATGTCAGATGTAATTACAGCTGTTAAAGGTCAAGCAGTTCAATTAGACTCATCTGAAACACAGATATTTGGGGCATTAGAAGTTGCAAGTAGAATTGAGATATTAATGAAACATGAGCTTAAAAGTGCATTAGTTGAAATGAAAGTAAATGTTGAAGAAGAGGCAAAAACAGGATATATCAAAGGTGATATAAATAGTTTAGTTCAAGTATTAAATAACTTAGTTCAAAATGCTATATATGCAAGTAAAGATGCTGAAAATAAAGTTATATATTTTGATATAAGCAAACAAGATAATAAAATATGTTTTAAAGTTCAAGATAATGGTTGTGGTATACCACAAAATATACAAGAAAAATTATTTAAAGAAATGGTTACTACAAAGGGTAAAAACGGAACAGGCTTAGGGTTATATATGTCATATTCAACAATTAGAGGAAAGTTTAATGGTACATTTGAATTTGAATCAAAAGAAGGAGAAGGTACAACATTCTATATTAAAATACCTGTAAGTCAGTAATATATGTAGATTGATAAATATGGTGGGATTAATTTTCTGCCATATTTTTTGATTGAATTATAACATTCTCAAAAGTTATTATATAAGACATTATCATAAATTAATCATAGATTAAAGCATAAAATATAAGTTGAATAATGACAATTATGTAAATATATAGTATAATTGTATTGATATAATTTATATATTAAATTGAAAGTAAAAAATGTTGTATATAAAAATATATAGGAGTGATAAAAATGGTAGATATGAAAGTTATAAAAGGTGGAAAAGCTAATAAAAATGTTAATAAACGTTATATGGGTTCTTATAAATATAGTAAAGAGGACATTAAAGAATTATTAAGTAATTTGGGTATTATATATAAAGAAAGCATGAAGAAACAAGAACTATTTAATTTATTATATGATACATATAATAATGGCAATATAGATAATTTAATATATATACTTTCAAATAATGCTATAGATATGCTAAATAGAATACTAAAAGGTAATTGCAAAATAATAGTTAATTCTGATACATCATTTTATACAATGAGTAGTATACTTGAATTAATTAGTATATTAGTTATAGAAGCTGAGATTACTGATAATATAAATGAAATGATATTTGATACTAAGCTTAATAATAATATTAATGAAGGTATTAATAGGTTGTTTTCAGATGAGTATAAAACAAAAATTAACAAAATAAATAAACTATCACAAATTATGAAAGCAATTGTTTATGTTTATGGTGTAATTGAATATGACGAAATGATACAAATGTTAAATAGGTTATTTAAAAATAAAGTTGATGAACATGATATTTATATGTTGATTATGCATAGTATTGATTTTAATCAATTTATTGATTTTATAGACATAGATGATGTAGAGTATTTCTGTCAGTCTGGAGTATATAATATTGAAGAAATATTAGAGGAAAGGGAAAAAAGAAATATTACATATAAAAAATATAGTTTAAAAGAGTTAGAGATGATTATTGATGGTCAATTTAAACCATCACAAGCAGAATTAGATTTATATGAATTTTTGTGTGATATTCATGAGGAAGGACAAAATTTATTTTACTATATTAGCAATCAGATTTCGACAAATACTGATAGTAATGATATAACAGATTATATGCATATTAAAGAATTACAGTTAAATAGAAAAGACCTAGAAAAATATCTAGATTTATACAATAATGCGTATAATCATATTGCACAATATGCATTATATGGCTATTCTCCTATTGAACTTATGGAGAAGATGAAAAATAAAGGTGTATATAAACTATATTAAATTAAAGAAAAATTAAACTTAAAAATATGGTTTAATTTTTTTCTATTATTCTATGTTCTATTAGCATAATTAAGTTCTGAAAAATCACAAAAACAAGATAATTAAGTTGATAAAGTAATGTATTATTATGGTAATAAAGGAGATGCTTTTATGGAAAGAAAAATAATGAAAGATTTAATAAAATGGAAACAAAATAAAAGTGAGAGATTACCATTAATAGTATATGGTGCAAGGCAAGTTGGAAAAACATATATATTAAAAGAATTTGCCCAAAGACATTATACTGATTATGTGTATATTAATTTTGAGCAAATGGATTATGCTAAAACAATATTTGATAAAGAATTAATACCAGATAAAATAATTGTTATGTTAGAAAGATATTTAAAGAAAAAAATTATACCTGAGCAAACATTAATTATATTTGATGAAATACAAATTTGTGAAAGAGCATTAACATCTTTAAAGTATTTTGCAGAACAAGCAAGTGAATATCATATTATATGTGCTGGTAGTTTTTTAGGTGTTGCTATAAATAGAGAAAAATTTTCATTTCCAGTTGGAAAAATTGAAATGATTAATTTATATCCTTTGGATTTTGAGGAGTTTTTATGGGAAATGGGAGAAAAAGATTTAGCAGATAATATTAAATTAAGTGTACAAAAAAGGAAACCATTGTCTATTTTTGAACATGAAGATGCATTAGAATTATATAGGACATATCTAATAACAGGTGGAATGCCTGCAATAGTTCAAGATTATTCAATAAATAAAAATTTTGATAATACAAGACAAAAACAAAATGATATTATAAATTCATATATTACAGATATGGCAAAATATGCAACAGCTAGTGAAACTACTAAAATTAGAACAGCTTATGACTCATTACCATTACAAATAGCAAAAGAAAATAAAAAGTTTCAATATAAACTTATAAAAAAAGGTGCAAGTAGTTCAAATTTTGGGGAAGCTATAGATTGGTTAGAATTAGCAAAAGTGGTATTAAAATGTAAAAAAATTGAGCAAATAAAAAAACCATTGGAAGGTTATATGGATTTAAGTAGTTTTAAATTGTATATGGGTGATATAGGGTTACTTACATATAAATCAAAAATTTCACCAGAAGACATATTATTAGAGTCAAAAGAAATTAATGAATTTAGAGGACGGTTTAACTGAAAGCTATGTAGCACAAGCTTTAATTACTAATAGATATGATTTGTATTATTGGGTATCAGAAGGAAAAGCAGAAATTAATTTTATAATAATGAAGGATAATGAGATAATACCTGTTGAAGTAAAAGCTAATGACCATGTAAGAGCTAGAAGCTTATCAGTATATGTACAAAGATTTAAACCTAAGTATAGTATAAGGATTTCTAGTAAAAACATAGGGTTTGATAATAATATATTATCAATACCTTTGTATGCTGTATTTTGTATATAATATTTTGAAATATATAAAATATGTGATATAATGAAATGGAAATAAATTAGAGTGAGTAGGAATTAATATGTATATACAAAAAGTAAAATTAAAAAATTTTAGAAATTATATAAATGAAGAAATAGATTTGGATGAAAATTTAAATATATTTATTGGCAATAATGCACAAGGAAAGACTAATATAATTGAGAGTATATATTTATCTGCAATTGGTAAGTCTTTTAGAACGAATTATGATGAAGAAATGATAAATTTTCAAAATGATAATTTTAGTATAGATATTGAGTATATTAAAAATGATAGACAAAATAGTGTTAATATTTTTTTAGAAAAAGATAAACGTAAATTAGTTAAAATTAATGGTATTAAAATTGATAAATTAAGTCAAATATTAGGAAATGTTAATGTTATACTTTTTTCGCCAGATGAATTAAAAGTGATAAAACAATCACCTAGTGTTCGAAGAAAGTTTTTTGATATATCTATTAGCCAAATAAAGCCTATGTATTTGCATTATTTACTTGAATACAATAAAATATTAGTACAAAGAAATAATTTGCTAAAACAGCTAAGAACTAATCAATCCTTAATACAAACTATTGACATATGGAATGAAAAACTTGTTGAAACAGGAATGAAAGTTATGGAAATGAGACATAAGTATATAGATAATATCTCAAAAATCTTGCCTGATAGACATAAAACGATTTCTGATAATAAAGAAAAACTAGAATTAAAATATATTCCTAATTGTGAAACAAAAGAAGTTTTTTATGATAAATTGTCAAAATACTTGAAATATGATATCGAAAGAGGTTATACTAGTAATGGAATACATAAAGATGACTATATGTTTTATATAAATGATATTGAACTTAGCAAGTTTGGGTCGCAAGGACAACAAAGAAGTGGAATACTTTCATATAAATTAGCTGAGATAGATAATATGTATGAAGAGTTTGGTGAATATCCAATATTATTATTAGATGATGTTACATCTGAATTAGATAATGATAGAATAAATAAGTTACTTGAAAATCTTAAAAGATATCAAACAATAATAACATGTACAGATATAGATAATTTTAAAATATTAGATAAATATAAGGTGTTTAATGTAAAAGAAGGAATAGTAAAAGAGGTGTAAGTTATGAGAAAAAATCAAATATCAACAGATAATGGATATAAGATATTAGTAGTTGATGATGAACAAGGTATAATTGATTCTATGTCAATATTTCTACGAAGAAGCGGATATGAGGTTAGAGGTATAACTAATCCATTAGAGGCTATTGAAACGATGAGAGTAGAACAATTTGATTTGTTATTACTTGACTATATTATGACACCAATACATGGAGATAAAGTAATTGATGAAGTAAGAAAGTTTAATAAAGATTTATACATATTATTGTTAACAGGACATAAGGATTTAGCTCCACCACTTGAAACAATAAAGAAATATGATATTCAACGGATATTGTGAAAAAAGTGATAATCCTAATCAAGTGTTGCTTTTAATTGAATCAGCTTTAAAGTCTGTTGAGCAAGTAAAGACTATTAAAAGAATTAATGAAGAACTACATGAATCAAATACTAAACTTGAACAAGCATATATGGGAACAGTTGAAGCACTTAGAGTTGCTGTTGATGCAAAAGATACATATACAAAAGGTCATTCTGATAGAGTAGCATATTATTCAAAGTTGTTAGCAAAAGAAGCTGGACTTGAAGAAAAAGACCAAGAAAGAATTTATTTAGGAGGACTATTCCATGATATAGGTAAAATAGGCGTTCCTGATAATATATTACAAAAACCAGGAAAATTGTCTGATGATGAATATAGTGAGATAAAAAATCATCCATTAATTGGTACACAAATTATAAATGCGGCATCAATATTTCAAGATATTATCCCTATTGTAAAACATCATCATGAAAGATATGATGGAAGAGGGTATCCTTCAAAATTAACTGGAAAAGATATTCCGTTATATGCTAGAATAACAGCAATAGCAGATTCTTTTGACGCAATGACATCTGACAGACAATATAGGCCAAGAATGAATTTACAAGAGGCATTAGATGATATTTTAAAAAACTGTGATATTCAATTTGATGGAGAACTTGCAAAATTATTTGTTACACTAATTAATAGGGATAAAGATATAATTCAAAAAGAAATGGATCATGTTTTTTATTAAATAATATATAAAGTATAAAAAAATAGCATATATCTAAAAATGCTATTTCTTTTTTATTTTGAAAAGACTTGAAAATTAAGCTAAAAAATTGTATACTATATAAGCAAATGTACCCATAGCTTAATTGGATAGAGCATCTGACTACGGATCAGAAGGTTGGAGGTTCAAATCCTCTTGGGTACGCCAAAAGAAGTGAGACTATTTCACTTCTTTATTTTTGTGTAATTTAAATTGTTCATCAATTATTTCTAAGTTTTTAATACTATTATTGTTTTTTAATAATTCTAGTTGTTTTTGAGCTATATTATTTAATTTTATTATTCTTTCTTTTTGGGATATTCCAGTTGATATCATATCTGCATTTAAATTTTCTAAGTTGGTTAAAACAATTAAATGTAATATGTCCGTATAATCTCTAATATTACCTTCTAAATTGGGATTTTTATCTCGCCATTCTTTTGCGGTTATACCAAATAAAGCAACATTTAAAACATCTGCCTCATTTGAATATACATATTGTTTTTGTTGATCACTTATAGTTGGTACAATAAATTCTTTTATACTATCTGTATGAATAATATAATTGGTTTTTGATAATTCCCTTTTTACAGACCATTCAATTTTATTTTTATATGATTCATTAATTTTTAATCTTTCGAATTCTGTTATTAAATATAATTTAAACTCCGAACTTAACCAACTAGCAAATTCAAAAGCAATATCTGGATGAGCAAATGTTCCAATGCTGTACTTTCCCCCTTTACTAATAATTCCTATGCTATTTGTTCTTTTTATCCATTGGGTTGGTGACATTGAAAAAGAATTTTTACCATATTCAGTTTTAATTTGGTCGAATTCGACCAAATTAAAACTATTATTATGTAATTGTTCCCAAAGTCCTATATAATCAATAGTATCTATTCTTCGTAGCCAGTTTTTGACTGTAAAAGAGGGATCACTTGAATTTTGATATTTTGCTAAATCTGTTAGTGAAATAAAATCGATATTGTTTAGTCTAGAAATTCTTTTGATGTATCTTTAACTAATATTTCAGTGCTTATAATTTTTCTTTCCATAAATTCACATCCTTTTAACAAACTTTACCATATTATATAATATGTGATTCAAAAAGGCAAACGTTCGTTCTAAATCTTATGATTTTATTATTTTTTATTTTTATTTACAGTTGATTTTTAAACAAAAATGAGTTAATATAAATATGTAAAGGGGAAATGTATTATGGATAATAAGATTCTTATGATAGTAGCATTAATTGTTACATATATAATAATGAAATTTGCAGCAAGATTTTATAGAAAAGTATCAGATGGTAACTCGATTAAACAGGAAGAGTCATTTGAATGGCAAGCAATATTATTTTTGATTTTAGGAATATTATATATATTAACAATATATATAGGTAATATGTTTGATTCAAATTTAAGGTTAATAATATTATATAGTGAGATTGTAGTTTTAGCAATAAATGTTGTTAGCTTTATTAGAATGTTTTTAGGACAAATATACAATTATTTTAAATATCAAAAAGGTGGAGATATTTGGCTTATTATATCTGTTCATTTTTTGAAAAATTTAGTATTATCATATTATTTATATAACTATTATATTACATACATAGCACAATAAATAAATTTGAAACAATTTCAAAAAATAACCAAAAAAGTAAAAATCATATAGTATATGATTTTTTTTTGAGCTCAAAATATTAATGTAAAACTAAAAGAAAGGAGAAAAACAATGAAAAAAGTTTTAATAATAATAATGGTATTTTGTCTAGCTCTTTCAACTTTTGCATTTGCAACACAAGAAGTAGAAGAAGAAATAGATGATCGTGCCAATATAAACATTTCAGAAAATCAGACATATACTTTTGCTGCAACAGATTTTTCAACAAGATTTAATGCATTAGATGTAGGAGCTCTAACAGATGTAATAATTACTTCACTTCCAACAGAAGAACAAGGAGTACTTTCAATATCAAATACACCAATTGAAGAAGAAGCTCTTCCAAAGACTATAGCAATAGCAAGTATTACAACATTAAAATTTGAACCTGCTGCTGACTTTACAGGAACAGCAAGTTTTAATTGGAAAGGTAAAGCAACAGATTTAACAGTACAAGAAGTATTTACTACAAATTTAATAGTTTCATCACCTACTAATATAGTTAATATTAATATGAAACAAAATGAAGTTTATCAATATAAAGCTAATGATTTCACAGAGAAATTTGCTTTGTTAGATGTAGGAGATTTGACAAGAGTAGTAATTACTGAATTACCATCTAATGGAACTCTTAAAGTTAATGATACTGCAATAACAACAGTACCAACAGGTATTGATATATCAAATATAGGAACATTAACATTTATTCCAGATGAGGATTATGTAGGAACATCAACATTTACGTGGAGGGGTAGAGTAAATAATGTATCAGATGAAACAGTATTTACTACTAATATGATAGTAAGTAGAGCAGTACCTGAAAATACAGTAAATATTTATGTGAACAAAAATGAAACTTACAGATTTAAGAAAACTGATTTTTCAACAGAATTTGGATTACTAAATGCAGGAACATTATCATCAGTGGTAATAGAAACTATGCCAGAGACAACAAAAGGTGTTATTAGATTTAATACAGCAACAATAGAGTTATTACCATATACAGTTAGTTTATCACAAATAGGATTGTTAACATTTACACCACCTACTGACTTTATAGGAACAGCAACATTTACTTGGACAGGTAAAGTAGATAGTGATGCCAATGAAACAGTATTTACAACTAATATAATTGTACAAGAGCCAACTACTGTGACTGCATTAAATGATAGTTTTGAAGTTGATAAAAATACAACATTAAATGGAACATTAAAAGTAAGTCAAGATGTAGATGTAGTATTTGCAATTGTAACTGATCCAACACATGGAACAATTAGTAATTTAAATGTAGAAACAGGTGAATTTGCATATATACCGAATGCAGATTATACAGGAGCAGATCAGTTTACTTTTAAAGCATCATATGAAAATGCTGATGGTGATACAGTAGAATCAAATGTAGCTACAATTAGTATTAATGTACAAGAAGCTGGAAATGTAATACCATTCCATTATGTGGATATGCAAAAACATTGGGCTAATTATTCAGCATCACATTTAGCAGCAATGGATATATTTGTTGGTGAAAAGATATCTAATGAGTATTTCTTCAGACCAGAAACTCCAATAACAAGAGCTGATTTTGTAATGTATATGTTAAGTGTATTAGATATACCTGCAAGAGATAAAACAGTTTCTTTCACATTTGCAGATGATGCAACAATTGAAGATTGGCTAAAACCATATATTTATACAGCATATCAAGAAAGCATAATAAATGGTTCATTAGAAAATGGTAAAATATATTTCAATCCAAATAGTCCTATAACAAGAGTAGAAGCAGCTAAGATAATTAATGACTCAATGAAATTTAAAGTACAAAATACAGCTACTTTGAAATTTACTGATGTAAATAGTATACCGAGTTGGGCAACAACATCTGTAAAAAATATGGTGGGATATGAAATTATTAAAGGTTATGATGACAACACATTTAGACCAATGAATAATATAAACAAAGGTGAATTAGCAGAAATGTTATACAAAGCATTAAGAGAAAAACAAATAGAAATTAACACTGCTGAATAACAAATAATTAATTTAATATATATTAAAAAAGGTATATTGATAAGTATTTATTAATATACCTTACATATATTTTAAAAACAGATTTAATAAAAAATGCTAATCTATATTTACAATATAGATTAGCTAAAAGAAAAAGTAAAATGAAAGCATTTTTTTAATTATGTTGTTTTACTAATGTCATTGATTTAACATTTAATATATCTTTTACATTAACAGATGCAAGGTATGCAGCTGCCATTGATAATGAACCGAATGCTATACCACTAATACCATATTTCAAATCAAATGGTAGTCCGGCAATTACTTGCTCTATAACATTTGAATATCCTAAGAAATTTCCAGTATAGAATGTAAATACATCCATTAATACGCCAAACACAAACATTACAACAAAATTATAACCAAATACTACTAATTTGTTTGTATTAACAAGTTTGTTTCTTATTAAATAAGTACCAATACTAATTAATCCATATATTAAGTATTGACCAATTGACCATGAACCAAATCCTTGTAAAAGGTTTACAAATGTAACTATAATAAGTGTATAAACAAATGAATATGGTTTGTTATGCCTTAATGCTAATAATACTGGCATTGCAAATAATGGATAAAAAGAACCATCACCTGCTAAAAATTTACATGCTATTGTTATACCTATTAATATACCAAGTTCTAAAATATCATTTTTTACAAACTTGAATATAACAAATAAAGCAACTGCATATAAAATTATTGATAAAATATACATATTGTTTCACTCCTTCCTAAAATGTATTATTATTATTATATTATATAATATGAGCTTTTTCAACAATTAATATAATTTATTTTAATTAAATTCTTTACTATTTTGAGCATATTTCTTTAATTTCTCATATACTAAATAATTAACTGTTCCAGAAGGATAATTACCATTTTTATCTTTTTTACCTGCTGCAACACCTGTTAATACTTCAATACCTTCTTCAATAGTTTTAATTGCATATATATGAAAATGTCCATTTTTAACAGCCTCAATAACATCATCATTTAAATTTAGATTTTTAATGTTTTGATATGGAATCATAACACCTTGTCCATCAGTTAATCCTTTTGTTTTGCATAAGTTATAAAATCCTTCGATTTTTTCTGTAACACCACCGATGGGTTGAATTTCTCCCTTTTGGTTAATTGAACCAGTAACGGCAATAGATTGGTTTATAGGTATTTCCGCTAAACTAGATAAAATTGCATATAACTCAGTACTAGATGCACTATCACCATCAATTCCACTATATACCTGTTCAAAACAAACACTAGCATTTAATGATAAAGGAAGTTCTTGTGCAAATTTCTCTCCTAAATATGCAGATATTATCATAACACCTTTTGAGTGAGATGTACCACTTAACATTACTTCTCTTTCAACATTAACAACACCATTTTTACCTATATAAGTATTTGCAGTAATTTTAGAAGGTTTACCAAAATTAAAATCACCAACTGTAAGTACAGATAAACCATTAATTTGACCTACTTTATATCCTTCTGTATCAATTAAAATAGTATCATTAAGCATCATTTCTTGTATTCTATAATCATATTTACTAACACGAATTAATCTTTCATCAATAGCTTTTTTAACATAATCAGTTGAAACAGTTTTCTTTTTATCCATTTTAGCCCATGTTGCAGCTTCACTTATAACTTGAAGTAATTCATTTAGCTGAGTAGATAATTTATTTTGATTATCTACAAGTCTTGAAGAATATTCGATAATTTTTGCAACTGCTGCTGGGGTAAAATGAGGTAAATTTTCTCTTGTACAAAACTCTGATATAAACTGTACAGTTCTAGAAACATTTTGCTCATTTTTTGGAGCTTCTTCTTCAAACTCAACTTTAACCCTAAATAATTTTCTAAAATCTTCATCTAATGCTAATAACTGATGATAAATATCAGCAGTTCCTAACATTAATATTTTCATTTGTAAAGGAATAGTTTCAGGTTTCAAACCAATTATAGTTGCACTTGAATTATTATTGCTATTTGAAACATCTATAAATATTTGTTTAGTTCTAATCATTCTTTTAAAAGTATCCCATATCTGAACAGATGATAAAAGATCCCTAGCTTGTACTATAAAATAACCACCATTTGCTTTATGAATATTACCAGGTTTAATCATCCTATAATCTGTTTTTAGATTACCAAAGAAATTTTCATATTCTAATTTACCAAAAATATTATAAAATGTTGGATTAGAATCTGATATAACAGGGGCACCTTCTAAACCACTATTATCAACAAACAAATTAACTTCATATTTTTCCCAAGGTTTCATTATTTCTATTTTAGGTTGTTGATTTTGCTCAGGATTAGGTTTTGGTTCTAAAAAGTTATCTATATTAGTTAAAATATCAGTTCTAATATTATCTAAATGTGATAATATTTTTTTATACTTTTTATATTTGTTTTTTAAATCATTTATGTGAAGACTAATAGTAAGTAGGGCAATATTGCTTTCCCAAGCAGAAACTCTTTTTTTAGAAGACTGTTCAATATCTTTAATATCCTTAATAACTTCTAATGTTTTTTGTTCAAGTAATTTTGATTTTTCTTCGAATTTATTTTGAGTTGCTTTTGGTAAGGCATTAAATTCTTCTTCACTTAAAGTTTTACCTTTATATATTGGTAAGAAATATAACCCATTTGAAGAGTTCTTTACTTCAAAACCATTTGCATTTGCACTTGCATTTAAATCTTGTAATAATACATTTTTTTTATTTTCATATTCTTGTTCAATTAATGCTTTTTCTTTTTCATAATCTTCATTATTAAATGTTTGATTTATTTCTTTTTTTATAGATTTAATAAAATCTTCCATTTCCTGTTTAAATATTTTACCCATACCATGTGGAAGAGATACTGCAATAGGTTCATTTGGGTTTGCAAAATTGTACAAATAACACCAGTCATCAGGTATATCTTTGCTTTTTGCAATTTCATTTACATAGTTTACACAGTATGATGTTTTTCCTATACCACTTGGGCCTTCAACAAAAAGGTTATATCCAGATGTATTGATGTTAAGACCAAACTCTAAAGCTTTAATACCTCTTTCTTGTCCAATTACACCATCCATTTTACCTACTTCTTTTGTAGTTTTGAATTTTAGTAAATCAGGTGAATATTCCTTTTTTAACATAGTATATTTTAATTCCTTGTTTCTTATCATATATATTTCCTCCTATAAATTTTTAGACATAATATATGCATCTTCTTTTGTGCCAGTTACTTGATTTAAGTAATAATCTTTTCGTGTATGTATTATATTAAAACCTAAATTCTGATATAATTTTATTGCAAATTTATTATTAATATTTACTTCTAAATTAGCTGTTTTACAATTATTAGTGTTTGCATAATTTAAAGTAAAATTTAATAAATTAGAACCAATTTTCATATTTCTATAATTAACATTTACTGCTATATTTAATATTTCCATTTCATCTAAAACGATTTTTATACAAATAAAGCCAGTAATTATATTATTAACAATATCTTTAGATATAATCAAAATATTATTTTCATTTAATATTTGATTATTAAATATTTCACTATTCCAAGTACATGTAAATATATTTTCTAAATTATCAGAAATGAATTTAACATCAATATTATCTTTACTAACATTTTTATCTAATATATTAATATCAGTTTTAATCATTTTTACACAATCTTTCAGCAGATGATGATTTTAAATACATAGGTGACAATGAATATATATCATCTATTTCATTTTTTAAATACTTTTCATATCCTAAGATTGCAATGTTTTTAGCTGATAGATACGAGTCTTGTATACATGTAACCTTTTGTATATCTAAGTTTTTGCATATTAAGTCATTATGTAGTATTGCACCATTTCCAATAAAATATATTGGTTTTGTTTGATTTTTGCAAACAGATATTAATTCCTCAATATTAAAACTACAATAATCTAAAACTAAATTATATTTATTATCAAATATACAAGTATATATATTATCATTTTTTGCATCAATCATTGGACAAATTAAACTATCTGTAAAAGATATATTTTTAGCTAGATTAATTAAAGTAGATATACCTATTATAGGTTTGTTATTTGCTTGTGCCATTGATTTTAAAACAGACATACCAATTCTAATACCTGTAAAAGAACCAGGACCAATACCTGTGACAAATAAATCTATATCTTTAATATCTATTTCTAAGTTTTTTAGTAATTCATCAATCATTGGGACTATTTTAGGAGAATGTGTACGAAGATTTTTTATAGTATATTCACCAAGTAAAGTAGTATCTTCATTTACACATATTGATAATATATCTGTACATGAATCAACAGCTAGTATTTTCATCTATATATGCCTCCTTTATGTAGTTTTCGTATTTTTGTCCATATGGTATGAACTCTAAACATCTAGTGTTTTCATCAATCATTTCAAATTTTATTTGTAAAAATTCTTTTGGCAAAACATCACTAATTCTTTCTCCCCATTCTATAATACAAATACCATTTTGAAAATATTCTTCACCACCAATATTTATAAATTCATCAGTGTTTTCTAATCTATAAACATCAAAGTGATAAATAATTGGATTAGAAGAATATTCATTTACTATTGTAAAAGTTGGACTAGATACTTCGTCTATTTGAATAAAATGTTTTAATATACCTTTTGTAAAATATGTTTTACCAGTACCTAAGTTTCCTGTAAGTACTATTATATCACTACATTTTAAATGCTTAGCTAATTTTTGTGCTATATTCATTGTATCATCAATATTTTTTGATATTATTTTATGCAATTCAATCACCCTTAATTTCTTTGTTTATTTTCACTCTTATTTTATTATACATATTGAAAAAAGTAAACAAAAAAGTAAAAAAATAACAGAAAATAGTTGAAAAAAAATAAATATATAGTATAATAAAAATGAATAGTACTTTGTTGAAAGGAGGAATCATGGATAATATCTATGATAATCGAATATGGAATTTAATTATGATGATACTATTAAAGAGCTAAGAGAATTTAGTAATTTAAATTTAGAAAATATGACGGATTTAGAAATAGGATTAAAAGAAGCGGACACAGAAGATTTAATAAGGTTATATAAAGCATTAGAAGAAACAAGGCAACATTTATTAAAGGTTCAAAGTATGTTATAAAAAATAAAATATAATTTAGGAGGTAATATAATGGGAATATCAAAAGAACAAATAGAATTATGGATTACAAGACTAGACAAGTTGAATAACACATTAGATGAATTGGAAAATGATTTATCATTTGCAGGAGATGATAATATAAGTGCGGAAGAATATGATAATATAAATAAAGAAATTGATAAAACAATAAATGAAATTACAGTAATACAATCAAGGATTGAAAAAGAAATTGTATCTAGAACATTAACAGATGAAAAGGCAAAAGATTTTGTTGAAGCTGAAAAACTTGATACAAAAAATAAAATTGATAATGAGAAATCAGAAGTTGCTGAATTAGAAGAAATAGAAGAAAAAATTAATGAAAATGAGAATATGCAACTTATTAATAATTTAATAAATGAAAAATTCGAAATAGAAAATGATAATAAAGAATTAGAGATAGAAAAAGATGCATTAGAAGCAAATATGGAATCAATTGAACATGAATTAGAAGATTTAAAAGATAAATTAAATGATCCAACAATTAGTAGAGATGAAAGAACACAAACATTAGACAGAATGAAACAGGTTTCTAAAGAAAAGAATATTACAAATAATAAACTTACAAGTGTAAAAAGCAAAATAGAAGAAAACAATGAAAACATTAAAGAAATTGACAATGAATTAGGAGAGTATGGTGTTCCTAATTCATTTGAAGCGGAAATAGAATCTTTTTATGGAACAGGAAGTACATATAGTAATGATGAAAAGTTAATCGCAATTATGGGTATAAATACTGATGCTATAAATAAAAATAAAAACGATATAAGGAAACAAGCAAAAGATAAATTAGGAATGAAAGCAAGATTTATAAAAGATGATGAAATAAAATCAGTATTAGAGCAAAAACTAGCACAAAAAAGAGATGAAATAACTAGATTAGAAGAAAGAGGAGTGGGATTTAATGAGGTTGACTTAATAAGAAAAGTGAAATCTGATTTAGAATCAACTAATCCAAGTTTAACACAACCACAAACATTAGAAGACATTGTTAACAAAGTTGTTTATGAAAGAACAACAGTACCTGCACCAAGTGATAGAACATCTGGAGGAGGTACAGGAACAAGAAGTGGTTCTAATCTTCCAGTACCAGTTACTGAAAAAGGAAAGAAAAAAGTTGGATTCTTTAAAAATCTATATGAAACAATGATATCATCAGAATTTAAAGAAAAAAGAATTGATATAGCAGAGAAAATGTATCCTGAATTAGACGAAAAGCAGATAAAAAAATATATAAGTGAACATACTGATGTACTAAATAATATGATAAGAAATGATGTTTCACCATTAGATATTGAGGAGGCAAAAATAATACAAAAAGCTCAAAGAGAAGAACAAAAGAACAAAAATAGAAATAATGATTTTATTACAAAATTAAAAGAAACCGTAAAAACTGGCGGAGATATAGAAATGTTTAAAAATAATCAATTAGATGAAAAAGTAAAAAAAGCTAAAGAGGATTTGAAAAGCAGAGATGATGATAGATAAAACAAAATTATTAATTTAGCGATAAATTTATTTAAAATATTGAAAAAAATAAATATTAAAGATATAATCTCTATATTAGTAAATATATTAATATAGAGATTATTTTTATATATTAATATATGAAAGGGGAATATATGGAGGAAAATAAACAAACCGTAAAAAAACAAACATTTATGATGAGTGTACTTACAATACTTACAGCTCAAATATTAATAAAAGCATTAGGGTTTATATATAGATTTGTAATAACTAACATACCAGGATTTGGTGATGCTGGTAATGGATATTATGGAGCGGGTTTTCAAATATATATGTTATTATTAGCTGTATCATCAATGGGTATACCTGGTGCAATAGCTAAAATTGTATCAGAGAGAATAGCCTTAAATGATTATAAAGGTGCACATAAAGTATTTAAAACAGCATTAACTATATTTGCAATGATAGGAAGTTTTGGAGTAGTATTATTAATATGTAGTGCAAAATGGCTTGCATATGTTGTATTAGATAATCCGGGTGTTGAATATGTGCTTATAGCATTAGCACCATCTGTGTTTTTTGTATGTATTTCAGCAGTTATTAGAGGATATTTTAATGGAATGCAAAATATGAGAGCAACAGCTAATTCCCAAACATTAGAACAAATATTTAATTGTATTCTTACAATTACAATTGTATATATTTTATCAGGTGGAGGTAATGCTCTTGTTATGGCAACAGGCTCTAGTATAGCTACAACACTTGGAACAATGCTTAGTTTTTCATATTTGTTATTTTTCTATAATAAAAAGAAAAAAGAAATTTGGAAGAATATTAGAGAAAAACATACAGCAGATAAAAGCATAAAGGATTTAAGAATAAGAAAAATTGCTAAAACTATACTTGCAATATCAATACCTATTTCTATGAGTTCAATAATTAGTGCAATTAATAGAACAGTTGATGCAACAACAGTATTAAGAGGAATTAAAGCATCAATGGGGTATACAGATGAAATAGCAAATTATTGGTATGGTATATTATCTGGTAAAGTTGATATGTTAACAAGCTTTCCACTTGCACTAAATATAGCGTTTGCCGTTGCTTTAGTTCCAGCAATATCTGCGGCAATAGCAACTGGAGATAAAGAAACGGCGAAAAAAAGAACATCATTTTCGATGTTGATAACTATGTTATTTGCATTTCCTTGTACGGCCGGATTAATAGTATTGGCAGATCCAATTTTACATTTATTATTTCCAAATGCGTATGAAGGTGCATTGTTGTTACAAATAAGTTCTATAACAATAATATTTACTGCTTTAGCGCAAACAATGAATGGTGCACTTCAGGGAATAGGCAAAGTTTTTGTACCAGCAATTGCTTTGGGCTGTGGCTGTATTGTTAAAATAATTTTAAATCTGGTATTGATATATAATCCAATGTTTAATATATATGGTGCAGCAATAGCTTCTGTAGCATGCCATATGATTTCATTTACAATTAGTTATATAGTTTTGAAAAGAAATATGAAATTGAATATAAATAAAATGAAGTTTATAGTTAAACCATTAATAGCAACTATTATTATGGGAATATCTGCAATACTGTCATACAAATTAGTGTTAAGATTTGCAAGTACTAGTATTGCAACAATAATTGCAATTGGAATAGCTGTTATTGTTTATATAAGTCTAGTTTTGATTCTTAAAATATTAGAAAAAGAAGACTATTATATGATACCAGGAGGAGGGAATATACTTAAAATACTACAAAAATTAAAAATTTATTAAATTTTTGTAAAAAAAAGAAGGAATTAATGAACAAATGGCGAAATAATACTTATATGAGTAGAAATACTACATAAAAATTATAGGAGGTATGTGAAATGAACAAAGCAGAATTAATCTCAAACATCGCTGAAAAAGCAAGTTTAACAAAAAAAGATGCTGAAGCAGCATTAAACGCTTTCATTGCTAGCGTAGAAGGAGCTCTTAAAAAAGATGACAAAGTTCAATTAGTTGGATTTGGATCTTTTGAAGTAAGAAAAAGAGCAGCTAGAAAAGGAAGAAACCCACAAACTAAAGAAGAAATTAAAATACCTGCTTCTAAAGCTCCAGTATTCAAAGCTGGTAAAGCTTTAAAAGAATTAGTAAACAAAAAATAATTATAGGTATTAATGAATAATGACTAAAAGAGACTTCCGGAGTCTCTTTTTTCTATATAAAGGAGTGATAAAATGAATAGTAATATGAAGCAAAGAAGTGTGACATCATATTTATTAACAGGTTTGGTTGTTTTGTTCTATATAGCAAATGTTGTAACTAAAATATTTAAGTATACAACTTTGGGTATATATCAATGGATATGGCTAGGGATAGTAGGCATTATATTGATATTTGTTTGTAAAAGAAATCTAATTGCCACATTTATATATTTTGTTTTAATACTCATTGGTAGTGATATAATACAAATATTTAAGGATTGTTTAACAATAGCAGATTTTATGTCTTTCTTAAAACTTGGTATTACTTTTGCTTATGTGTTTTCAGCATTATGGTTGTTTTTTGAAAGTTTATCAGAATTAGGGTTTAGATATAGAGGAGCTAAAGATGCTAAATGGTACTATGAAGATGATAGAGAAAAGAAGGGAAGAAAATGAGATTAGATAAATTTTTAAAAATTAGTAGAGTTATTAAAAGGAGAACAGTTGCAGATGAGGCATGTAAAAATGGTAGAGTTAGTATAAATGGAAAAGTGTCAAAATCATCAGCAGAAGTTAAGATTGGTGACATAATAGAAGTAAGATTTGGCGATAAAATATTAAAATTTGAAGTTTTATCTCTAGCAGAACATGTAAAAAAAGAAGATGCAAGTGATATTATTAAAGTCTTGTAATTTATATTATAATCACCAAAAAAATTATATATTCATTAATGAAAAATTAATAAAATAAAAGTGTAAATATCAAATGATATTTGCACTTTTTTGTATGTAAATTAAAGTAATATGTTGACATAATAGTTTAAATAAAGTATAATCTAGACAAGATTAATAAATCTTAAATAACTATAAAATTTTTTTATGGAGGTAGTATATCATGAAAAGTAGCATAATAGAGGAAATCTATTACAAAACTCCTATTGTAGTTAGGCATTTTATATCAGAATATTTAAATGATAATTTGTCTAGTCTTGAAGAAAGAGAAAGACTACGGAGCCTAGAAGAAGCTATGCTGTCACAGGGCGATATGTATGGACATTGGTGGAATAGCGAATTTTCGGAAGTTAGAGCATATAGACAGTTTAACTGTCCTACTTTGATAATTCAATTTGAATTATACAAGCAAGATTTGCAAAAATTGTTAAAAAGACATTTATATGGATATGAAATCTTCGAAAGAAACTTATTAAAAAATGAAGTCGAAATGAAATATAATAGGTGGAAAGAAATTAACGATATCAAGTTTTAAAAAAAGAATATGTGCACATTATAATTTGTGCACATATTTCTTTTTTTAAAACTATATACTTAAATTATGTCGTCACTTTAAATTGATTAATAACATATAATAAATTATGTTAAGAATTTATTTTAGGGAGGTGATAAATTGGAATCATATATAATAGAGGGTGGAAATGAGCTAAATGGAGAGGTATACATATCTGGATCAAAAAATGCAACACTTCCTATAATGGGTGCTGCGATACTTAATAAAGGTATAACAACATTAAATAATGTACCAGATATTTATGATGTTAGAATAATGGAGAACATTTTAGAGTATTTAGGTTGCAAAATATATAGAAATAGTGATAAAATAGTAATTGATTCAAGTATGGTAAATAAGTTTACTATACCAGAAGTTTTAATGAGACAAATGAGATCTTCTGTAATGCTTGTTGGAGCAATAATTGGAAGAACGAAAAAATGCGTTTTTTCATATCCACGGAGGATGCGAAATTGGTGCAAGACCGATAGATTTACATTTATCTTCATTTAGAAAGTTAAATGTAGATGTTAAAGAGGAATATGGATATATATATTGTGAAACAGATAATATAGATAATACAGAAATAGATTTAGATTTTCCAAGTGTAGGTGCTACGGAAAACATCATTTTATTAAGTACACTAGGTAATGGAACAACTATAATTAAAAATGCAGCAAGAGAACCTGAAATCATTGATTTACAAAATATGTTAAACAAAATGGGTGGAAATGTTCAAGGAGCAGGGAGTAATATTATAGTTGTAAAAGGGGTAAAGAAATTAAATGATATTACATATACAATAATGCCAGATAGAATAGAAGCAGGTACGTTTTTGTGTGCGGGTGCAGGAACAAAAGGAAATATCATTTTAAATAATGTGAATGTTGAACATATAAGTAGTATAATTTCAAAAATAAGAGAAACAGGGTCGCAAATTGAGATATATAAAGATAGTGTTCAACTTATATCTAATAAAAGATTAAGTTCAGTGGAAAGCATAAAAACTATGCCATATCCAGGATTTCCAACAGATATGCAATCACAATTTGTTAGTATGTTGTCTACTGCAAAAGGTACATCTATAATTATTGAAAATATATTTGAAAATAGGTTTAAATATATAAGTGAAATTATAAGGATGGGTGCAAGAATAACTATTGAAGGAAGAACAGCAATTATTAAGGGAGTTAAAAGACTAAATGGAACGTTAGTTGAAGCACATGATTTAAGAGGAGGGGCAGCTTTAGTAATAGCAGGATTAATAGCACAAAGTAAAACAAAAATAATAGGTATAAAGCATATCCAAAGAGGATATGAAAATATAGAAGATAAATTATCTAAAATTGGAGCTAATATTGTAAGGAGTGAATAAAAATGGGAAGAAAAAAGGCTGGTAAAATAGTAAACTTTTCTACATATTCAGGTTATACCAATAGTGATATAACCACAAAAAAAGAAAAAAAAGTTAAAAAAGAAAGAAGAAAATTATTTAATGGTAAATTTATAATATTTTTACTTCTATTGATATCATTAATATGTGTTTGTTTATTTACGCCAGCTTTTAATATTACCCAAATTACAGTTAAATATAATGGAATAGAAAATGTTGATAAAAACGTGGTTATACAGGAAACGGATAATGCTCAGGAGCAAGTCGAGGAGTTAGAGGATAATCAACAAGAAATAAATGGAGGCAATTCTGTTCCATATACAAATCAAGAAATAATAGATATGTCACAAATAGTGATAGGAACTAATATATTTAGAGCTAATACAAATTCTGTTATAGACAAAATATTAGCAGCACCTTATGTTAAAAGTGTAAAGGTTACAAGAAAGTTACCAAGTACAATGGTTATTGACATTGAGCAAAGATACGTAAAAGCATATGTAGATTATATAGGATCATATATGTGTATAGATGAGACAGGTTTTTGTATAGATAGCATACAAAAACCAGATAAAGTGGATGGTATTCCTATAATTACTGGATTATCTCCTAAAGATATGGTTAAAGGTTTTGCAATTGGTGAAATTTTAGATGTTGATGATCCAGTAAAAATTCAGAAATATACTAATTTATTTGAATTATTACAAAAAAATGAGCTTAATTTGGATATTGAAAAAATTGATTTAAGCAATACTGGTAATACAATTATATTAATTGAAAATGAAAATAAAATAATAGAATTCGGAAATATGGAAAATGTAAATGCAAAAATACCGTTTTTAAAAAAGATTTTAGAAGTAGAAGTTGATAAAAAGGGTACCATCTATATGAATAAAACAAGTGATCCAATATTTTCTGAAAAGGTAGGAGGATAATAATGAAAGAAATAAATAAAACAAAAAAAAGAGGAGTAATATTAATACTATCAATGATGTTGTTTTTGTTATCATTTTTAATTTGTTGGCAATTTAAAACAGTTACAGCCAGCCAGTCAGATATATTACAATTACAAAGGGAAGATACACTTAGAGACGAAGTTGTAAAATGGAAAACAAGTTATGAAAACATAAGTGAAAAACTAACTGAAACTGAATCTAAGCTAAAAGAATATATGAATAATATATCACAAACAGACAAGACAACAGAATTATTAAAAAATGAGATAGAAGATACTAATAAACTTGCGGGATTAACAGAAGTTAAAGGACCAGGTATATTAATAACAATGGAAGATGCAGAGGTTTTAAATCCTAATTATCTACAAGAAGATCAGATTATACATGATACAGATATTTTAAGAGTAGTAAATGAACTTAGAGCATCAGGTGCGGAAGCTATATCTATTAATGAACAAAGAGTTACAAATCTAACTGCTATTAGATGCGTTGGCCCTACTATACTTGTAAATGATATAAAAATAGGAGCACCTTTTAAAATAAAAGCAATAGGAAATGCAGATAATTTATATAGTGGAATTAATTTAATAGGTGGAATTGTAGATACAATGAAAAGATATGGAATACAAGTAGATGTTAAGAAACAAGATGAAGTTACTATTCCAAGATATGAAGGTGTTGTAAAAATGACATATACAAAGGAAAGCGGGGAGGAGTAAAATGAAGTATTTAATTATAGTATTTTGTGCAATAGTAGGTGGAATTCTAGGATATATAGCACCAGTAATACCATATACATATTCAAAATATACAGCTGTTGCAATAATAGCAGCTCTTGACTCTATCTTTGGTGGTCTTGCTTCAAGTTTGCAAGGAAAGTTTAATATGAAGGTATTTATATCTGGATTTTTTGGTAATGCCATAATTGCAATAGCAATAGTTGCGTTAGGAACTAGATTAGGTGTTGATATATATTTAGCAGCAGTAATTGTTTTTGTTCAAAGATTATTAATTAATTTTTCAATTATTCGTAGAGTAATATTAACAAAACATGATGATAAAAAACATGTCCAAAGTGATGAAGAATTTGGTATTGATATTTAGTAGGAGAATGATATGAAAATAGTAGTGCAAAAAGTTAACTATGCTATATTAAGAATAAATAAAGAAATCTTTTCAAGAATAGATAAAGGTTTTTTAGTATTATTTTGTGTTGAACAAGGTGATACACTAAAAGATATGGAATATTTTAAAAATAAAGTATGTAATTTAAGAATATTTGAAGATGAAAATGATAAAATGAATCTATCAATAAAAGATGTAAATGGTGAAATGATGGTAGTGTCTCAATTTACATTATGTGGTTCATGTACACATGGCAATAGACCAAGTTTTATTAATGCTGAAAAGCCAGAATTAGCAAACGAAATGTATAAAAAGTTTGTTAATGATATTAGAAAAGAAGGTATTAATGTCGTTACAGGTAAGTTTGGAGAGTATATGAAAATAGAATTTGAAAATGATGGACCTGTTACAATAATATTAGATAGTAGGGATATAAAATAACAGAAAAATATTGACAAAAAAAGACAAATATAATAATATAAAGACATAAAAACAAAATAAGGAGCAAAAAATGAAAAA
>CAZFOR010000004.1:0-58428 GCA_964520895.1 uncultured Eubacteriales bacterium
TAAGTATGCCAGATTTTGATATAGATTTTTGTTATGAAAGACGAGGAGAAGTAATAGATTATGTCGGTAGAAAATATGGTATTGATCATGTTTCACAGATTATAACATTTGGTACAATGGCTGCAAGACTTGTAATTAGAGATGTAGGTAGAGTACTTGGCATGGAATATTCAAAAGTAGACCAAATTGCAAAAATGATACCTATGGAAATACATATAACAATAGAAAAAGCATTAGAAATGAATAGTGAATTTAAGTTGTTATATGAACAAGATGAAGAAATAAAAAAATTAGTAGATATTTCTAAAAGATTAGAGGGATTACCAAGACATGCATCAACACATGCAGCAGGTGTAATTATAACAAAAGAACCTGTAGATAGATATGTACCTTTATATAAAACAGATGCAGGTATTACTACACAATATACAATGACTAATTTAGAGGAACTAGGTCTTTTAAAAATGGACTTTTTAGGGCTTAGAACACTTACAGTTATAAAAGATGCAAAAGAGATTATAAAACATAATAAAGGTATAGATGTTCAAATTGATAAAAATATGGATGATGCAAATGTATTTAAATTATGGGCAGAAGGCAGAACAGATGGTGTATTTCAGTTCGAAAGTGGTGGAATGAAACAATTTATGAAGGAATTAAAACCAGATAGTTTAGAGGATTTAATTGCTGGTGTTTCACTGTACAGACCAGGGCCTATGGATCAAATACCTAGATATATTAAAAATAAATTAAATCCAGAACATATCGAATACACACATCCAAGTCTTCAAAATATTTTGAAGGTAACTTATGGATGTATGGTATATCAGGAACAAGTTATGCAAATCTTTAGAGAACTTGCAGATTATACATTAGGACAAGCTGATTTAGTAAGAAGAGCAATGGGTAAGAAAAAACTTGATGTAATGGCAAAAGAAAGAGAAAACTTTATAAAAGGTGCTGCAAAACATGATATTGATGAAAAGTCTGCAAATAAGATTTTTGATGAAATGTCTGAGTTTGCAAAATATGCTTTTAACAAATCACATGCAGCCTGTTATGCAGTAGTTGCATATCAAACAGCATATTTAAAAACATATTATCCTGTTGAATATATGGCAGCTATTTTAAATAGTTTTTTAGGAAATCAAACTAAGGTATCACAATATATTGAAGATTGTAGAAAAAATAATATTGAAATATTAAAACCTGATATAAATAAAAGTTATGCTAAGTTTACTGCAATTGAGGATAAAATAATGTTTGGTATGGCATCTGTTAAAAATGTTGGAGAAGGTGCTGTTGATTTAATTGTAAAAGAAAGAAAAGCAAATGGTCAGTATAAAGATTTTATTGATTTTTGTGAAAGAATATCAGGTGAACAGGTTAATAAAAAATGTGTTGAGAGTTTAATTAAAGCAGGTGTGTTTGATGAATTTGGTGTAAATAGATCAACGTTATTAGCTTCATTTGAGAACATTATCGAAGGTATAAATAGTCAAAACAAAAAAAATATTGAAGGTCAAGTTTCTATGTTTGATTTAGGTAATAGTAATGAGCAAAAAATACAAAAATATGAATATGTAAAAATTGAGCATGAGAATAAAAAACAGTTATTGTCAAATGAGAAGGATATGTTAGGAATATATATATCAGCACATCCATTAGATGATTTTAGAGATGAGATAATTAAGAAAACCAATATTAATAGTTTAACAATAAACGAATATGATGAAGATAAAATAAATGGTGGAAATAGTGAGTTAATAAAAGATGGTCAAGATGTTATATATGCAGGTATTATAGTTAATAAAAAGCTTATGAATACTCGAAATAATCAAATGATGGCATTTATTACTGTTGAAGATTTATATGGAACAGCAGAAGTCGTTATTTTTCCAAAAGTATTATCAAGATTTTCAGCTGTTTTACAAAATGAAAATATTATATTAATTACTGGAAAAGCAAGTGTAAGAGAAGATGAGGCAACAAAAATATTAGCAAATGATATAGTTGAAATTAAACATAAAAAAACAAATGTTGTTAATTTTAATATACAAAATTTAGGTCAAGATGATTTGAAAAAATTTAATGGAATGATTAATTTCTTTGCAGGTGATAATGGTAATTGTGAAATAACAATAAATAATAGTAAAGAAAAAGTCATTACAAATGTATTTATGACAAATCAAATACTAAGTGAATTTAAAGGACTAGTTGGCGAAAATAATGTAGAAATATATGAAAAGGAGTAGTGTATGAAACGCGAGATTTTAACATTTGATGAAGCTGTAAATGAGGCTAGTAGATGTTTAAAATGTAATAACCCTGGATGCAAAAAAGCGTGTCCATTATCTAATGATATTCCTTTGTTTATTGAGCAAATAAAAAATAAAAATATTGAAAAGGCATATGAAATTTTGTGTGAAACGAGCATAATGCCAGAGGTTTGTTCAATTGTATGTCCTGTTTGTGGACAATGTGAGGGAAATTGTGTATTAGGTATAAAAGGAAATAGTATACAAATAAGTAAGTTAGAGCAGTTTGTATCACACAATATGTTAAAAGATAATAAGTATTTAGAATATTTTAATAGTGAAAAAATAATTAAAAACAAAAATAAAAAGGTTGCAATAATTGGTATGGGACCTGCTGGAATTGGAGCAGCATATTATCTAATAAAAAAAGGTTTTGATGTAACTATATTTGAAAAGGAATCTAATGCAGGTGGGATATTGATTTATGGGATACCAGAATTTAGGTTGTCAAAAGATATTGTTTCAAAAGTAGTTGATAAATTAGTAAGATTAGGTGTTAAAATTAAATATAATATGAAATTAGGTGATAATTTATCAATTGATGGTTTACGAAAAGATGGATATAATGCAATTGTATTATGTTTGGGATTAACAAAACCTAATAAATTAAATGCAGATGGTGAAAACTTAGAAAATATTTTAAATGGAAATGATTTTTTATACCAATATAATATTCATAAAGATAAAGAAGATTATATTAACAATAAAGATATTGTAATTGTGGGTGGTGGAAATGTAGCAATTGATTGTGCAAGAGCGTCTATTAGATTAAAAGCAAAAACTGTTAATATATTATATAGAAGATCAATTAATCAAATGCCTGTATCTAAACAAGAATATGAAGAGGCAATTAGTGAAGGTGTACAAATACGATACTTAACATTACCTATTAAATTTACAGGAGATAATAAAGTTAAAGAAGTAGAGTGTGTGAAAATACAACTAGGGGATATTGATGAAACTGGAAGACAAAGTCCAATTGAAATTGAAAATTCTAATTTTAAGATTAAAACAGATTATGTTATTAATTGTTTAGGAAGTAATTTAGATTTGGATTTTATTAAAGATAATATACCTAATATTGAGATAAATAATAATAGAGTAGAAACTAATGAATATGGAATGACAAATATATCAGATATATTTATTGCAGGAGATATGTTAAATAAAACTAAAAAAGTAGCATATGCAATACATACTGGAACACTAGCAGGTATAGGGGTAGAAAGATATTTAAATAAATAGATAAAAGTATAGGTGCTTTTATCTATTTTTCTGTTATATAATCTTCCATCATTTTGTTTATTTTTTGGATTTGTTTTAATTCATTTAATTTTTTATTATTCTTTTTATCAATATATATTGTAAACAAAATTTCTAATAAAATAATTATTACAAAATATATTAAAATATATATGTAAATCATACTAATCACCTGTAGATATTATATATCTAATGTATACATTAGTCAAGTTATAACATACTTATATTGTAGGAATGTTTTATATAAAATTAATATAGGTGATTAATATGGTATATTTAGATATTGGGAAATTACTAAAAAGTAGGAATAAAACTAAATATTGGTTAGTTAAACAAATGGAATCAAGTTATCCAACTATTAATGATTTGATTAACAATAATACAACAAGTATTAGGTTTGAAACAATTAATAAATTATGTGAGATTTTTGAGTGCACTCCAAATGATATAATAAAATATAAAAAGGATAAATAGGAATTAATTGATAAACTAGCTTAAATTGGTTGAGAAAAGTGAAATAATATGTTAAGATATTAATATATTATTTTTATTTGCGAGCATATTTTAATGGTAGAATTTGGTGCTTCCGACCCCAAGGTACGGGTTCGATTCCCGTTGCTCGCTCCAAAAAATAGCATGTAGAAAGTCCGTAATATCAATAGCTTTGCTTAATGATATTATTTTTTTATACTAATAATATCATTAGATACATTCAATAGTACTATATTTCGTTGATAATTTTGAGTAATAAATATTATAAATTAATATAAATATAAAACATATATTGTAGTGTAAATTAATAGAATGTAGCATATAATAAGACCGTAAAAAAACCGTTTTTCAAAAGTTTTACGGTTTCATCCGTAAAACTTGACTATTTTATTAAAAACTTGTATAATATATTTAGAGGTGAAAAAAGATGTTAATAAGAGAAGAATATTTAAATAGATTAATAGAGAGTAAAGATTTAAATTTGATAAAAGTTATAACAGGTGTTAGAAGAAGTGGTAAAAGTACATTGTTATTACAATATAAAGAATACTTATTATCTGAAAATGTATTAGAAGAAGATATAATATATATAAATTTCGAGAGTGCTCAATGGTATGATATTAAAGATTATAAACAACTGTATGGTTATATAACAACCAAAATAAATAAAACAAATAAGAAAAAATACATTTTATTAGATGAAGTTCAAAATGTAGATAAATGGGAAAAAGCAGTAAATTCATTATTGGTAGATGTTAATTCTGATATTTATATAACTGGATCTAATGCATATTTACTATCTAGTGAACTTACTACATTAATTGCTGGTAGAGTATTGACAGTAAAAATATATCCTTTTTCTTTAAAAGAATTTTTAGCAGAATATCCTTTTAATAATAATGATGACAAATTTGAAAAATTTGATAAATATTTAAAATATGGTGGAATGCCAATGATAGTTAATATGAAGGATAATGAACAATTAATTATTAACTATTTAAATGATTTAAAAGAAGTGGTTTTAAAAAAAGATGTAATTAATAGAAATAATATTAAGGATATAGTTTTTTTAGATAATCTAATAAAGTATATGGCATCTTGTATAGGAAATTTAACTACACCTTATGCTGTTGCTGATTATATGAAGAAAAACGGTAGTACAGTAACTAATGAAACAGTCGATTCATACCTAAAAATGTTAGAAAATGCTTATTTTTTATATCGAGTACCAAGATATGAATTAAAAGGGAAACAGCTATTAAAAACACAAGGTAAGTATTATTTTATAGATAATGGATTAAAAAATATGATAGATGGTATTTCTTCTTATGATAGTGGTAGTAGTTATGAAAATTTAGTATATATAGAGTTATTACGAAGGGGTTTTGAAGTATATGTAGGGCAATATAATAATATTGAAATTGATTTTATTGCTATAAAACCTAACGAAAAGATTTATTATCAAGTATCAAGAAGTATTATGGACGAAAAGGTTGAGGAAAGAGAGAAAAAATCATTACTTGCTATAAATGATAATTATAAAAAGGTTATATTAACAATGGATAATGTAAAAAACAAACAAATAGAGGGTATAGAGGTTATTAATATTATAGACTTTTTACTTGATTAAAATTGTTATAATATTAATTTATAGAAAGGAAATTAAATTGAAAGATTTAACATTTTTTACACAAAATAAAATAGCTCATCGAGGTTTACATGACAAAGGAAAAGGAATATTGGAAAATACAATTGAGGCATATGCGAAAGCTATTGAAAAAGGATATATAATAGAACTTGATTTACATTGTATAAAAGATGGAGAAGTAGTAGCTTTTCATGATAACAATTTAAAAAGAATGACAGGAATAAATAAAAAAATAAAGTTATGTACATATAATGAGTTAATGAAAATAAATGATATGTATATACCTAAATTTAAGGAAGTATTACAATTAGTAAACGGCAGAGTTCCTTTATTAATAGAATTAAAAACAGATAGAAAAGTAGGTGTATTAGAGAAAAAAGTAGTTGAGCTTTTAAAAGGATTTAAAGGAGATTATGCCATACAAACTTTTAATCCATTATCATTAATATGGTTTAAAAACAATGCACCAGAAGTAATACGAGGACAACTATCTAGCAATTTTAAAGATAGCAAAGATGTTTTTAAAAAGGTTATATTAAAAAATATGTTACTAAATTTTATTTCAAAACCAGATTTTATATCATATCAAATAAATTGTTTAACTGATAAACAAATAAAAAAGATAAGAAAATCAAAATTATTATTAGGTTGGACTGTAAAGGATAAACAAACATATGATGATTTAATAAATAAGTATGATAATTTGATATCTGAGAATATTTTATAAAAATGTATAATAAAGTTTTTTATGTTATTTATAACTTTATATTTTTTGCTATAAATAATATTTACATTTCTTCAAAATTCAAATTACATCCATTGTATTATTGTAAAAACTAATATATAATTATTTGAAATAAAAGAAGAGGAGAACTTATGAAAAAGAACGTTGTTAAAACTTTTAGTTTTATATTTATATTTACATTAATATCAAAAGTATTAGGATTACTTAGAGATGTTTTTTTTGCAAAATATTATGGAACAGGATATATTGCAACAGCTTTTTTTGCATCAATTAGAATACCTACACAGTTACTAGATATAGGTTTAGGTGCTGCGATAGCATCAACATTTATACCTGTATTTAATGAAATAGGACAAAAAGATGGAAAAGAAAAGGCAGACAAATTTGCTAATAACTTTATAAATATTATTGCATTAATATCAACTGCAATATCAATTATTGGTATAATATTTGCACCACAAGTAGTTGAGTTGTTAGCAGGTGGATTTGAGGAGCAGACATTTAATTTAACAGTTCAATTAATTAGAATAATGTTTCCAATGATTATATTTACAGCTATTGCATTTTCATTTGTAGGATTTTTACAGTCATATGGTCAGTTTAATATACCTGCAATGATAAGTGGTGTATCAAATATAGCAATAATTATATATTTAATATTATTTAGAGAAAAATTTGGTATACACGGTGTTGCATGGTTTATGTTAGTTGCATGGGCACTTCAAGTTATAATACAATTACCATCTGCATATAAACATGGGTATAGATTTAAGCTTAAGATTGATTTTAAAGATCCAAACATACGAAAAGTTTTTTATTTAGCAATTCCAATTATAATTAGCACATCAGTATTACCAATAAATAACTTAGTATGTACAAGACTTGCATCAGGTATGGGTGATAGTGCTGTTGCAGCATTAGAATATTCATATAAGATATATATTGTATTAGTAGGTGTATTTACATATGCAATAGGAAATATGATTTTTCCTGAACTTTCAAGAGCAAGTGCAAATAGTGATAAAACAACATTTACTGATATAATTCAAAAAGGTATTAGAATAATGTCATATTTATTAATACCATTAACATTAGGGTTTATAATTTACAGAACTGATATTATATCAGTTATATATCAAAGAGGTGAATTTGATATTAATTCAACACTATTAACATCATCTGCATTACTATTTTATGCAATAGGAATGATAGGTTTTGGTATTGTTGAAATAATGAATAAATCCTTTTATGCAAGACAAGATGCAAAAACGCCACTTGTAGTAGGAATTATAGTTGTTATTACAAATGTTATATTAAGCTTTATACTTTCAAGATATATAGGATTTACAGGACTTGCATTATCAACATCATTAACATCAATAATAAATGCAATATTACTTACAATATTTGCAAACAAAAAAAATGGTGGAATTATTACAAAACATTTAATATATACAATTATTAAAATAATTATATGTACAATTATAATGGCGCTTACTGTATATATAATAAATAATGCATTAATTTCAATATTGTTTGGTAGTACAATTATTAATATAATAAGAATAGGTATAGGGACAATATTAGGTTTAATGATGTATTATGGATTTAGTTTAATATTAGAAATAGAGGAAAGTAATATACCTATTAATTTTATTAAAAACAAACTTCAGACAAATGGGGACGGAGGCAAATTGTCTGATTAATTAAAAAGTTGAAAAGATTAGAAAATATTTATATAGATTTTTAATCTTTTTTTATAGATTATAATCAGACAATTTGCCTCCGTCCCCATTTGTCTGAACTCATTATTTTTGCTGTATTAAAACTAACCCAGTTTTATCAATACTTGTTTTTACATTAACATTAAAGCATGAGTATCTATAATTTTGTGACCAATTTACTTTTTCCCATTCATCCCATGTTAAAAAATTTTTTACTGCAGATCTTCCAAATCCAGATATATCTGAATTGAATACTTTAGATGTTTTATATAAATAATCTTTAATATTACTTTCTAAGATAAAACTTAATTCTCTTTCAATTTCTTTTGAATTTTCTTCATTAATATAATCAACTTCATTGTTTACAGATATTATGTTAGCTTTAAGTGATATATCAATATTAATCAATGGCACAGAATCTACAAAATCAACTTTTATTTTTGTGTTTTTATCTTTAACTAAATTAAAAGAGATTATATTATCAGATGACATTGGATCATATATAGAGTAATGTGACTGAGTAAATGAGTTATTTGTCATTAAATAATATATTGTTTCTTCACCTGTTAATTCACCAATCATTTTACAATTACGAAAGACTGCAAGACCTATTGTTTCTGTTTCTGGGCCACCCTTTTTATTGAGTTCGCCTGCAGTAACATTAGCATCATTTGGTTTATATGATTGTTGATGTATTTGTTGTGAGTGAGTAGTATTGCTAATATTGGACAATAGTGCTACAGGTTCTCTATATGTTGATTGAGATGCTAATATAAATCCAAATAAATATGAATTGGCTGTAAATCCAGTATATGGATAAGAAGTTAATAATAATTCATAAAATTTTGATATGTTTTTTTCTAATCCTGGTTTAGTATTATTAATGTAATTTTGAGCGCTACATTTTGAAATTAATATATACATATTAGTTCTAAAATTCCTATCATTAAAAATTGTTGTTGTATACTCTTCTATATCTTCAAAAGCTATTTCCTCACTAAAAACAACTATTTTGTTATGAGATAAATTTAATTGTTTACTAATATACGAATTTACTAAACTTATAGCTGAATAAATTGAAGGAGCATCAATTGTTGTAACAGTTGACAATTTATCAAAATTTGCATCATCAGATTCAATAGCAATAGGATTTGCAAACTCGAAAGTTACTTCAATATTACCTGGATTTGTTTTACTTTTATCAATTCCCATTGCTATAACATAAGCAGCTTCATTTATTTCTGTTTTATCATAACAACCAGTTAGAAAAAATAAGCACAGAGCACTAATTGCTATTAACAATATTTTTTTCATATTCACCTCTATTTTTTGTATATTTAATTTTTGCAATAACCATTAATATTAATGGATATACAAATACGGATGGAATTATATAATAATCTTTTAGCACTAGTTGTAAATCAATTGTAGATAAAAGATTTTTAGGTAAAGTAGATATATAAAAAACAACTAGAGCTATAATTATATTTGGTATAATACTTTTTTTCTTTTTAGTATTAACCAAAATATTATATGAATATACTAATGCATGAAAACATGATACTAATACTAAAAAAGAAATTAATAAAAAGCATAATATAAATGGTATTTCTGTCCTTTGAAAAAAGGAGTTTAAATTAGTTAAATTTGATAATTCATATAGTGAAAATAGATTGCGTGATATATATGGATATGCAAATATTAATACATTTGCTGTTATACATAAAAACATAAAAATAAAGGATGCTATTATATACCATTTTGATACTTTTTTAATTTCTTTTAGATTTTGTAGAAAAGGTACAAAAACAAAAAGAAATGTAATTCCAATATATGAAGTTATTCTCTCGATACCGTTTATGAATATGGTATCTAATCCATTACCAAGTATGGGAAACAACCTTTCAAATTTAAAAAATTGTGCTGAAAAAGCAAGTGTTAATATTATTACAAAACCACAAATAGGAACAATGTATCCACTTGCTCTAATTATTCCTTCTAAACCACAAATACTTCCGTATTACCATTGCAATAACAAAAAAAGACGATATATATATTAAAGGAGATGTATTAAAAAGTAGTATTTTAACTGATTCACTAATTTGTCTTAAAAATATAAATGTTATTATAAAAAAAAGAGATAAGTACATAAAAACAGTTATTTTGTATAATATTTTTCCGCCTACAAATTTAGAAATGTCAAAGATGTTTTTACCTGAAAATGGTTTATACAATTTATAAATTATATACATATATATAAACACAATAACAAAAATGTAAATGCTAAGTATGGGACCAGCATTTCCAACAAGTCTTGCATAGAAAAGTGGAAGGGCTAGAATTAACTGAGCTAAAGTAAAATTAAAAAAATAGCAAAACACACTAAAAACGGATGTGTATTTCAGGTTCATATTATACCTCTTTTCTCTTATCCCATTTTCTACTTATTTTAGGGGATTTGATTTTATCTAATTGGTTTAAAAATGGTGGCCTAAATGAATTAAGCCAAGGTGGTGATAAAAATATGCCATCTCTAAAAGGTTTTACTTCATATTTGTTATATGATACAAAATATGGTATTCCAAAAGTATATACAGTTGTTAGTAAAATAAAATGTATTATTACTCCAAAAAGTATTCCTAAAAAACCGCCAATACTTGCAAGTAAAATATACCCAAATCGTATTAATCTAAAACTTAATGCTAATGAATAGTTTGGTGTAGCAAAGGAGCTTATTCCAGTTATAGCAACAATTAATATTAATATTGGACTTACTAATTTTGCATCAACAGTAGCCTGTCCGAAGTAGTACTGCACCAACAATACCAAGCGAAGAACCAATAGAACCTGGCATTCTTGTACTAGCTTCTCGTATAAGCTCAAAAGACAGTTCCATTACTAGTATTTCAACTAGAAGCGGAAAGGGTATTTGTTCTTTTATCGCAGATATTGAAAATAGCAAATCTGTTGGTAGTAAATAAATATGGTAGCTTGTAAGTGCAATATATATTGCAGGTAAAAATAGTGAGAAAAAGTATGCAACTAATCTAATTAATCTTAGAAAATTTGCAAATTGGAACTTTATATTATAGTCTTCACTTGAATGAAAGAAATCCCAAAATGTAAATGGAACAACAAGTACATTAGGTGAATTATCAACAATAATGCAAATTCTACCTTCTGTTAAATGTGATACTACTTTATCAGGTCTTTCTGTGCTTAATATTTGTGGTTCAAATAACATTGGGTGGTCTTCTATATAATGTTCTAATTGACCAGAATTTAGCATAAAATCAACACTTATACCTTGTAATCTTTTGCGTACTTTATCTATAATATTTGGATTTGCTATATTTGAGATATATCCCATAATACATGTTCTTTTATTTTTTTTACCAATATATGTTTTTTCTAAAATTAAGTTTTCGTTATTTACTAATCTTCTTAAAATAGAAACATTAGATTTCAAGGATTCAACAAAAGATTCATGTGGTCCTTTTACTACTAATTCATTTACAGGTTTATCTATTGTTCTATGTTCAAATTTTTTTGTATCACAGATATAGCAAGTATTTAATGTGTCAATTAATAAAGCTGAATAACCATAGTTAATATTTTTAACTATTTCCTCAAATGTGTTTTGCTCTCTAATATTTCCTTGTGATAGTATTTCATTTTTAACAAAATCATATAGTTGAATATTATTATGAAATTCGGGTTTTTCTAACATTAAAGGTTTTAGTATAAAATTATTAATTGAATCTGAATCAGTTAAACCTTCAACAAATATAAGGAGACAAGCATATTCTTTGTTATTAAAAGTCATAGAGAAATCTCTGAAAACAATATCAGCATTAAGTTTTATATCATATAATTCTTCTAATATTTTTTTATTCTCAAATACATTTGTTGAAATATTTTTTTTAAGTAAACTTTGTTTATTTTTACTTTTTTGTTTTTGTTTTAATCTCTTTAATATTTTCATATATGTATTATTAGACATTTTTATAAAAATATGTAAGTTAATAATAAAGATAATATTTAGACGTATATGAATCTTTTTATTAATAAAATTGAATATTATAAGGATATAAAATGTGGTAGTTGACAAAAAAAATAAATATAATAGTATAAGTATGTAAAATTATAAGGAGGAAAATAGAATATGAATATAGCGAAAAGAGGAATAAGTCTAATATCAATAATAATAACAATAATAATAATAGTGATATTAACAGCAACGGTAATAGTCAATATAACAAGGGAAAATAATATTATAGATAATACAAATGATTCAGTAAAACTACACAATATGACGATATATAGAGAAGAATGTATAAGTAATTTAATGAAAAACAATTACAAAGTGGAGAAACATTTGACAAAAATTCATTAAATATTATATATGATGAAATGCCAAGTGATACTCAAGAGCAAAAAATAGAAGCATTAGAATTACATTATAATAAATTGCATGAATATGTACCAAGTATAAAAAAGGAAGAAACCAGTAAATGGGCTATAATAAAAGGTGAACTTAAATATGTTGATATAACAAATGAAAAAGAATTTGAGCTAGCAGCACAATTAGATATGGTGGATTTAACAAAAGTAATAGGTGGTAAAATAAAGTCAGGCGAATTGCAAGTTGGAGATTATATTAAATACAAAACAGGAACAGGTAATTATACTCTTAAAAAAGAAAAAACTGGATATGGAACACAAGAATATATGAACTGGTATATTAAAAATTATGGTAAAGAGCCAACAATAGCTTCAGCAGATCAAACATATACATCAATAGGGACAGAAGAACTATGGAGAGTATTATCAATAAATGGAACACAAGTATCAATAACGAGATCAGAACCATTGAAGATATTGAAGTTATTTGGGAAAACAGGATATAATAATGCAATACAAGAGTTAAATAGCTTGTGTAAAATATATAGAAATGACAAATACGCAAAAGAAGCAAGAAGCATAACAATAGAAGATATAAATGAAGTAATAGGATAGAATCAGTCAGATATGGAGACATATGGAGGAGGAAGTGGTGTACCAGAAGGATATGGATATACTAAAATATATAATTCGGTAGAGTATAAAAGTAATTATTATAGGTATTTAGGAACAGATAAAATAAAGGATACAGAAAACAAAAAATATACGATGATATTTAGAAATTCAGGAAATAATAATAACATATCTTATTGGGTTGCATCTCCATGTTTTAGTGTCGGGACTTCTGTTGCATATTCTCACATTAGAATTGTAGCTGCTCGGAGTGGTAGGAGGATATTATTTGTTAGATAGTAATGATAATGAAAGAGAAGGCAGTATAGGTATTAGACCAGTGGTCATACTAAGATCAATTATAAACATATCTAAAGGAGAAGGAGAAAACTCACAAGAAAATCCATGGGTACTTGAATAAAAATTAATTATATTTAAAAGGTATTTTATTACCAAATATATTGCAAATAATGAGCATTTGTGATAAAGTTTGTGTATAAATATTGAAAGGAATGATAATAGATGAAGAAAGATATAATAGTTATAATAATAGCTGTTCTAGTATTAATTGTAGGCCTTATTGGAATATATTTATATAGAAATGCGAACAAAGTAGAGCCTAAATATAGTCATGATGAAATTTTTGCTTTAATTCAAAAAGGATTAACTAATATGAATAATATATATGCTGAAAGAACTTCTCTAGATACAAGTAGATGGGAATCAAATAAAGCATGGTATTTAAATGGAAAGTATAAAATTGAGACTGATAAAACAGTTAGAATTATAAATTTAAGTGAAAATAAAATGTATATATGGGAAAAAAATAATAATTTGGATAAAGTTATAGAAACACAAGTAGATACAATAAAGTATGTTAATGATGAAGGATATGCTGGAATAATGAATAGAAATAGAGTAACTAAAAATGAAACAATAGAGTTTAGATATATGGGTGAAGAAATATGCCAGGGAAAAGATTGTATAAAATTTAAAACTATTGTTAGCAATTCATTTACTGGTAGCTTGATTGATTATGGTGAAGCATATTGGATAGATAAAGAGTCCGGATTAATATTAGGATATGGTGTAGAACCATTAGAATCTAATGAGATAGTAAAAATTTATGAATATACTAATATAAGTATTGGAACTTTAACTGAAGAAGATTTTAAATTACCAGAAGATAGAGTTGTATCAAAAGTTGACTTAGTTAAACCAAGTGAAAATTAATATAAAAAAGGAGTAATTAATTATGGATAATGAAAAGAAGTTAATAATAAAACCTAAGATAAGTATAAGATATTATTTTATCAGAAACATATGGATGTTTTTAGTATTAGCATTAGTTTTTATACTTGGATTAATAGTAAAAAGTAAATTCGGTACTATGCCTGAAAGTATGCAAGAGTTTGGTTCACATTTTATAAATATAGTTTGGGGTATATCAACAATTGGAATAATAGTGGCATATTTATATAAAACAATACAAATGTATTTGCATACAAGAAGAATAACATATACTTTTTTTGATACATATTTAAGGTTTGAAGATGAGTTTTTAAACAAAAACTCAAAAGATATTAACTATGATAAAATTACTGAAATATCTATGTCACAAAGTATATGGGACAGAATGCTACAAACAGGTATTATACATATAAAAACTGCAGTAGAAAGTGATGTTGGTATATATATGCCATATATAGTTAATCCAAAAGAAGTTGTTGAAGATATTAGAGAAGTAATAGGAAAATAGGGATGTGTAATGAATAAATTAACAAATAAACAATTATTAAAAATACAAAATCCAATAATATATAGTGGAGGAGAATTAAATCAAGTAATTAAAAAACCTGATGATGTTTTAATCAGGTTTGCTTTTTGTTTTCCAGAAGTATATGAAATTGGTATGTCATATTTAGGTATGAAAATATTATACAATATTTTAAATAATAGGGAAGATACATATTGTGAAAGAGTATTTGCACCTAGTATGGATATGGAAAAAATAATGAGAGAAAATGATATTGAAATATATGGACTAGAATCAAAAGATAGTATTAGAAATTTTGATTTTGTAGGTTTTACACTTCAATATGAATTAACATATACTAATATATTAAATATATTAGATCTAGCTCATATACCTATATATAGCAAAGATAGAGATGAAACAATGCCTTTTATATGTGCTGGTGGTCCATGTGCATATAATCCTGAACCATTAGCACCTTTCATTGATTTTTACATATTAGGTGAAGGTGAAGAGTCTATGAATGAAATAATGGATTTGTATTCTAAATGGAAAAAGAAAAATGGTAGAGGGGATAGATTAGAGTTTTTAAAAATTGTTGATAAATTAGATTGTGTTTATGTTCCTTGTTTATATTCTGTGGAATATGACAAAAATGGTGTTATATCAAGTTTTGAGAGAATAGATGGGACTAATAAACATATTAAGAAAAGAGTTATAAAAGATATGGACAAAGTATGTTTTCCAGAAAAACCAATTGTTCCATATACTAGTATTATACATGACAGGATAATGTTAGAAATATTTAGGGGTTGTATTAGAGGTTGTAGATTTTGCCAAGCAGGATACATATATAGACCTGTTAGGGAGAAAAGTGTAGATAGGTTATTAGAACTTGCAAAAGAGAATATAAAAAATACAGGATATAACGAGATATCTTTGATTTCACTTAGTACAAGTGATTATACTAATTTTGATGATTTAGCAAATAGGTTAATTGAACAAACACAAGACAAAAAAATAAGTATATCTTTACCATCACTTAGAATTGATTCGATTAATGAAAAGTTGTTAGATAAAATAAATGGTGTTAGAAAATCTGGATTAACTTTTGCACCAGAAGCGGGAACTCAAAGACTTAGAAATGTTATAAATAAAAATGTTACAGAAGAGGATATTTTTAAGGCGTGTGAAATTGCATTTAAAAAAGGTTGGAATGTGGTAAAACTATATTTTATGATAGGATTACCTACTGAAACAATGGAAGATATACAAGGAATTGTTGATGTTGCGAATAAGGTTGTGGATAAGTATTTTGAAATTAACAAAGGGAAAAGGGTTAAAAATGTTAGAGTAACAATAAGTGTATCAACTTTTGTACCAAAACCATTTACAGCATTTCAGAATTGCCCACAAGATAGTAAAGATGTAATAATTAAAAAATTGGATTATTTAAGAAATCATTTGAAAAGTAGAAATATTTCTTTTAATTGGAATAATCCAGATATAAGTATGTTAGAAGCTTTTATTGCAAGAGGTAATAGAAAAGTTTCAGATACAATATATGAGGCATGGAAATTAGGTGCTAAATTTGATGGATGGGATGAGCATTTTGATATTGAGAAATGGAGAAAAGCTTTTGAGTTATCTAGTATTAATCCAGCAGATTATGTTACTAGAACAAGAGATGTAAATGAAATATTACCATGGGAATTTATTGATATAGGTGTTACAAAGAAGTTTTTGCAAAAGGAATATGAAAAGGCTTTAAAAGAAGAAACTACTCCAAATTGTAGACAGTCTTGTAGTGGCTGTGGTGCAATATGTTTTGAAGGTGGTGTATGTTTTGAATAAAATAAGGTTAAAATATGAAAAAAATGATGAAGTTAAATATTTAGGACATTTAGATACTGTAACTGTATTTGATAGAGTTTTTAGAAGAAGTGATATTAAAATTAAATTTTCAGAAGGATTTAATCCTAGACCTAATTTTGTTTTTGCACTTCCTTCTGGTTCAGGTCTTATTAGTAAATCAGAATATATAGAAATTGAATTAGATGAAGATGAAAAGCATGATATGAAACATATAATTGAAAGTTTAAATACATTACTGCCAATTGGATTTAGAATACTAGAAGGAAAGTATGTTGATAACAACAAGAGTTTAATGGCAAAGGTTAATTCTTCTAAGTATGAAATAAATGTGTTTTTTAAGGATATAGAAGATAAAGAATATGAAGATATTTTTGGTAGAATTATAGAAATATTTAATAAAGAAACTATATTAACAAAAAAGAAAACTAAAAAACAGGATAAACAAGAAATGATTGATATTAAACCATATATAATGGAGATATCTTTTGATAAAATAACAGATAATAATCTAAAAGGAATATGTATTAACCTATATTCAAAAGCAGGTAGTGTACAAAATTTAAGACCAGATTATATTATAAAAGTAATAGAGGATAATGAGATAGATATTTATGATTATCAGATAATTAGAAAAGAACTAATTTTAAATGATTATATAAACAAGTAGTAATATTTGCTAACATTTATCATATTTATATTATGAGGTGATATAATATGAAAAAAGATGTTACACAAATAAAAGAGGGAAGTAGATTTAAATATATTGTAAAAGGAAGTGTGTTTAGTTATATTTTTACAATATTACTTGTATTTATATATTCAGTTATTTTAGCATATACAAATGTTTCTGATATTACTATTTCATCTGTTGTTATAGGTATAATGTGTGTATCAATATTTACTTCATCATGTATGTTTTGCAGACAAATAGGTGCAGATGGGTTGATTAATGGAACAATTATATCTATAATATACATAGGAGTAATATATATAGTAAGTAGTTTTTGGAAAACAGGTTTTTACATTGATAAAAATTCTATTTTAATGATTATTACAACAGTTGTATTAGGTGCAATAGGAGGAATTATTGGGGTTAATCTAAAAAGGGTTACTAGATAATAATGAGAAAGGAAAGTTAAAATGATTACATTAAAAGAAATAGAAAATAATGAACTAGTTAAAAGATTTATAATTAATTGTCAGAGGCAATTAGATGAATTAGGATATACTGAACATTCTACTAGACATGCAAAATTTGTGGCACTATTAACAGGTGATATTTTAAAAGAATTAGGTTATGATGAGAAAACAGTTAATTTAGGACAGATTGCAGGATATTTACATGATATTGGCAATTCAGTAAATAGAGACCAACATCCACTTACAGGAGCGATTTTGGCATATAACACATTGCTACAAATAGGTATGGATAATAATGATGCAGCAGAAATAATGATGGCAATTGGTAACCATGATGAAAATAATGGTACACCAGTGACACCAATTTCAGCAGTACTAATATTAGCTGATAAATCTGATGTTCATAAAAGTAGAGTTAGGAACAAAAACAAAAATACTTTTGATATACATGATAAAGTAAATTACTCTGTTCAAAAATCAAGATTAATTGCAAATAAAAAAGAGAAAAAAATAACATTATCTCTTTTAGTTGATACAGAAGTAACTGAGATAATGGATTATTTTGAAATATTTACTTATAGAATGTTGATGTCTAAAAAAGCTGCTAAATTCTTGGGATTAAAATTTGAATTGATAATAAATGATAATAGAATAATGTAATTTAAGTTAGAGAGCGAAAAATGGTATCAAATAAATGATACCATTTTTTTTACACAAATTATCTTTTACTAAATTGTGGTGCTTTTCTAGCTTTTTTAAGACCGTATTTTTTTCTTTCTTTCATACGAGGATCTCTTGTTAAGAATCCAGCTGATTTTAATTGTGGTCTTAATTCTTCACTTGATTCAACTAATGCTCTAGAAATTCCATGTCTAATTGCACCAGCTTGACCAGTGAAACCTCCACCGATTACTTTAATGTTTATATCAAATTTATCAAGAGTATTTGTTAAATTTAATGGTTGTCTTACTATATATTTTAATGTATCTGTTCCAAAGTATTCATCTAATGTTTTGTTATTAATAGTAATTTCACCTTTTCCAGTTGTTAATCTTACTCTTGCAATAGATTTTTTTCTTCTTCCAGTACCATAATATTGTACTTTGTTTTTACTCCTTGCTTTTGGCATTTATATTCCCCTCCTTAAAAGTTCCAAATTTCAGGTGCTTGAGCATCATGTCCGTGCTCTGCATCTTTATATACTCTTAGTTTACGTATCATTGATCTACCTAAACTGTTTTTTGGAAGCATACCTTTTACAGCTAACATAAATGCTCTTTCAGGTTTACTTGCCATTAAATCTTTTGCTTTTATTTCTTTCATGTTTCCAATATAACCAGTATGTCTTCTATAAATTTTTTGTTCCATTTTTTTACCAGTAAAAATTGCTTTACTAGCATTAATTATAATTACATGATCACCAGTATCTAAATGTGTTGAATAAATAGGTTTATGTTTTCCTTTTAAAAGCTTTGCAGCTTCTGCACTGATTCTACCTACTGGTTTATTTTCAGCATCAATTATATACCATTTTCTTGTAATTTCACTTTTCTTTACACTATATGTAGTATTACTCATGATAATACATTCCCTCCAATCATTTACTATTATTTGATAATGTCACCGGGGCAGGTTAACATTAACTGCCATATAATTTTAATACAATTTGCATTAAAAGTCAACATAAAACGAAAAAAATATTAGAGATTTGAAAAAATTTTAAAAATGTAGTAAAATAGATATATGTTAAAATAAAATAATTTGAAAGGATAAATAAATGGAATATAATATGTTTAATCATATATATAATGAAATAGAGGTAAATACAATGTCTCCATTGATATGGGCATATATAGGTGATAGTGTATTTGAAATATATATGAGAGAGAAGATGATAGAAAAAGGAATACCTAGTAATACAAAATTACATAGGGAGACAACAAAATATGTAAAAGCACAATCACAATCTCAAATGTTAAAAGTATTAAATAGTATTTTGACAGAAGATGAGTTAAATATTGTAAGAAGAGGTAGAAATGCTAATTCAAATACTATACCTAAAAATGCAGATGTAATGGAGTATAAAAATGCAACTGCATTAGAAGCTTTAATAGGTTACCATTTCCTAACGGGAAAGTATGATAGGATATTAGAAATAATGGATTATATATATAATAATTTTGAAGTGAAATAGTAGAATAAAAAAAGATTACAAGAAGTCTATATAAATATAGATTTCTTTTTTATTGTCTAAATTACATATATATCTGAATTTATACAAATAATATACATGGTGAGAAAATGTTTAGAAAAAAAATAATTAAACCTAATGAGGTTATCATTAAATTAAACGAGATAATTCAAAGACTAGATGAATATATATTAATTAAAGAGAATAAAAAAAGATTTATATTAGGAAATTTAATTGCTGGAATTACCAGAGGGTTTGGTATAGCAATAGGTATAATAATTTTTAGTGCTATAACAATTATTATACTAAGAAACCTAGTTACTCTACCAGTAATTGGAAAGTATATTGCTGAAATAGTTAATATAGTTGAAGTTTATTTATCACAAATGTAAATAATTTAATGAAACACATTATTTTTTATATGAAATTAAAAAATAAAACAACATATATACGAAAAAACACATTATATATAATTTGTCCAAATTTATATTTTTTATTTGATATAACATAATCAGAACAAAGATATATCGAAGGAGAAAGATATATGATTGAAAATATATGTGACAAAATAACAAATAAGATTAAGAGTAAAAATCCTAATATGGATACAGAGAGATTAGAAGTAATAAATTTTGGTTTACAAGTTTTAATTGGTGAAGTTCCTAAGATTATGCTAATATTTTTATTTGCTTGGTATTTTGAAATATTAAAATTAACTTTAATAACATTTGTAGCAATTTCAATATACAGAACACAGGCAGGTGGATTCCATTTGGAGGGACATTTAAGTTGTTTAGGTTTTAGTTTGTTAGTATTTTGTGGAACAAGTTTTTTAGCAAAAACAATTGTGACTGAAAACGTATATTTACTATATACTCTTTATGGACTAATATTAATTTTTAATTTGTTAGTAATAAATAAATATGCACCAGCAGATACAGAGAAAATACCAATTATAAATATGAAAAGAAGAAGAACAAAGAAAATCTGTTCATATATAGCAGTAATTATTTTATATGTATTTGCAATATTTATATCAACTGATCAAGTAGTATCAAATATATGTGTGTTAGCTACATTGATACAAAGTATATGCATGACACCAATAACATATAAAATATCTAAATGTGAATATGGAGAAATTACAAAGTTAGAGATGGACATGATATAAGATATATATATAATACATGGCACAAAAACTATATTATTACTTTTATCGCAGCTATGTATTATTAATATAAATACAAGATATAGAAGGAGGTGAATTTATGACAAAAATATTAGCTAACTTAGCTGAAAAATATGCTAAATTAGGTGCAACAAGTGTATTATTTGTATGGCATCAACCTAAAGCACCTAAAAGCTTATTAAAATAAATAATATTTAGCTTACTTACTTTTACATAAAATGTAAAAAAGATTTCATATATTAATTACCTTTAAACAACCATATAGATCCTAACTATATGGTTGTATTTTTATACATTTAAAAAAGAACTTCAAGTTTTTGAATAAAGAATTTATCATTTTTATTTGTTTTTAATTCAAGATTATCATATTTTTTTAATAATTCTTTTACCTCCCATAAACCAAATCCTGATTTTTTCTTTTTTGTTGAAAAATCTTTTTCAAATATTTTGTTCGTATTTATATCCTTGTTTGCATATGTATTTTTAATAGTAAAGTTCTGTTTTCTATTGTAAAAATCAATTGATACATGTATTTCAACTAATTTATCTTCACATAAACTAGCTGCTTCAATTGCATTATCAAATAATATTCCAAATATTTTAACAAAATCAAATATATTGGTATTTATTGTAGAATAATCAAAAAATGATATTAGATTAATTTTAACACCTTTTGTATCAGCATAATCATATTTTGCTAAGAACAATCCAAATAATGGAGGATTGTTTATTACATCAGGATTTAATAATGATAAATTATTTACTTTTTGTATTTCAGGAAGTAAACCAGTTTCATAATAATTTTCAAGACCATCTAAATCTTTCATTTGTATATATCCACCAATTGCTTGAATGATATTATTTATATCGTGTTTAAAGCCTCTATTAGAATCAACTAATTTACTTAAATTTTTGTTATATAAATTTGCTGTTTCTAATTCTCTATCAGTAATATATGATTTGTTAAATTTATATGTATTGTATGTACCAATTAAGAAAAACACAAATGCACAAATTATATTGTATACAATATATGATGTTGGGATTTCCATATCAATTAAAATAAGAAATATCATATTTGGACAAACAATAAATAGTATAGCAAGTATCGTTAACGTAATTCTAAATTTATCTGCCTTATTTATTTCATCAGATAAATTTAGATTAATTTTAAAAAATTTAGAAATGTATACTGTTATAAATGTTCCAAAATAAAGAAAAATGGTGAAAAGACATTTATATATAGGTATAGAGTTAGCTTGATATATATCTAAAAATATAACTTTACAAACAAAAATATTAATTATATATTCAAAAAGTACAATTAATAATGATTGTATACATTGTAAAATAATACTTTTAAATATAGATAAATTAAAGAGCTTAACCTCAAGTACAATAATTAACGCAAAAATTAAAATAAAACTGTAAGGCAGAGGTATACTTAATCTTATTATACTGCACAATATTGTAGATATTATTAGAAATATTAATAATCTTTTTTTAGTTACATTTATATTATATATAGTTTTTGCTAGATAGTAGTATAAGCACATTTCGATTAAAGTTAATGGAAATGTTAAAATTCCACATAAAAACTGATTAGGTGTAAAAAAATAATTTATTATATTTTGCATGTTTGAATACCTCCTAAATCTGGTAAAAATTTTGTACTATATTTTAATTCTTGTTTGTTTTTTAATATTATAGTTTTAGTTTTCTCATGAACGCAAACAATGTGGTTTCTATTTACTATATATGATTTACTTATCTGTATAAAGTTATCTGTCAGACAAGATAAAAGTTCTAAAAAAGAAATATACAATTCAATAGTATTGATAGTTGTATAAAAAATAGATTTAGTAACTTGTTTCTCAACATAAATTAGTTCATCTAAATTAATAATAGCATTTTTAATTTTAGTAAAATGTCCATGTGGAGTATGTAACTTATTTTCATGTATTCTAACTAAGGTTTCTTCTAAATGAGGGTTTATAGAGGGCTTTGGAATAAAGTCAAAAGGATTGCAAGTAAAAGACAATGGCATCTTATCCATTCTTGAAGAAAGAAAAACAATAATAATATTTTTATCAATTTTACGCAGTTTGTTACCAAGATCTATACCATCCATATGGTTAGTTTTTAAATCAATATCTAGTAACAAAATATCAGTTTTATTCTCAGAAGCATAATTATATACTTTATCAGGGTCGCCAGTTGACAAAACACATTTTAAATCTAAATCATGTTTGATAGAAATTTTCTTAAGACTTAATTCAACATCTTTTCTAATTATTTCTTCATCATCACAAATAATAATATTTAACATAAAATCCCCACTTTCTGAATATATTTTAATTAAGAATAAACAGACTTGAGCAACACAAAATATTCAACTTAACATATTTAAAACCGACATTAATATATTATTACTTTTGTATAATTTTGTCAATTAGTTTTTGAAAAGATATAAAATGTGAAAAGATATAAAGGAACTCATATTTTTTAAAAATATGAGTTCCTTTTGAATATATAATGAATTATTTTATAATGTTTGCAATTTCTTTTACTGCTAATATTGTTTCTTCATAAGTAATATCTTCAGCATAAAAGTAATCTCTTCTATAATTGTTCCAAAGTTTTTTTAATGTATCATCTGTTTCAATTGTATTAATTATTAAATCGATTTGCTCTAAGTTGCTTTGTGTTTCTCTAGAATTAAATTTATTAATAATTGCTTTTTTTAATATATTTTTATTATAGTTTTGACTTTGTAGTTTTTGTATAATGTACAAATCATAGAAATCTCTGGCTCTCGTATTTGCAGTACTTCTTGATATAATAGTTTCGAACTTTTCACTTATAATAGTTTCCAAATTATAAGCTAGAACATTAATCTTTCTATCTTCAAATAATAAATCAAATTCATATTCTATTTCACTCGGAGTTATTGTGTCACCAGTTGTTATATCAATTCTGAAATTATGAATTATTGTTTGAAATTTTGCATTTAGTGTTACTCTATATCCTAAATAATCTGCTTCATCCCTAATATTTTTAATCATGACTATTTCAAAAGACACATCATCATCAACATCTATTTGTATGATTTCATTTAATATTTCATTTAATTTTACTTCTGATAATTCAAAACCTTTTATTGTTGCATCCATATCTAATGTGTTTCGTAGATCTATTCCTACCATTGCACTTATTAGCATTCCGACCTTTTAATATAAAATTATTTTTATATTTTGAAATAGATATTCTTTCCAACAATCTTTCTAGCATATAGTTTTGCAGTATAATATTGGCATTGACATTTGTATCTTTTGATAAATTTCGTATCCATGCTTTTAATTGTGCTGGGTTTTTAGCTATCACATTAACACCTCCATATAATTTTTTACTTTTTCAATAATATTTAATTTTTCTGCATACTCGTATAATTTTATAATGTTTTTATCTTTTCTTTCAACATATCTTTTCATTGCATCGGAAAATAAAGAAGCATCAATTTTATCTTTGTTTCGTATAATATCACAAATAGTTCTTTCTAAATCATAACAATAAACTTCGTTTTGAAAAGGTGTCTTAATTTTTGTCTTGCCAATTTCATATAATTCTTCTTTTAAGTAAAAAAACACATAATTATTATCTTTTAAAAGTCTACTATTATAATTTGAAGGAACAGTAGACATTAGTTTAATTGGTGTTCTATCAGATAATTGGTGAAAATATAAAGCTGTTGAATGTGAAAAAATAGCCTTATTACATATATGTTGAAAAACAACATAATTATCTTCGATAATATTGTTGTCTATATATAGTCCTCTTTCTATTCTTTCTATCAATCCTTTTTGAACTAGTCTTGTTAATGACATTTTACTAATATTTTCTTTTTTTAATAAAGATGTTTTTATAATGCCATTGCTATTTTTCAATAATTCTAATACTTTTTCTTCATCAGTCATATTTGTTACCTCCGTTCGTATATATTTTAGCATATCCGAATAGAGGTAACAAGTCTTTTTAATAAAAATATAATTTTATCTATAAAAAATTATTACATATAAAGATATATTTGGTATATAAAATAAAAAAATAGAAGAACCAAATAGTGGAGATATAAATGGTTTTTCTATTTTATAAATATTTGAGTTTAAAAAAGAACTTCAAGTTTTTGAATAAAGAATTTATCATTTTTATTTGTTTTTAATTCAAGATTATCATATTTTTTTAATAATTCTTTTACCTCCCATAAACCAAATCCTGATTTTTTCTTTTTTGTTGAAAAATCTTTTTCAAATATTTTGTTCGTATTTATATCCTTGTTTGCATATGTATTTTTAATAGTAAAGTTCTGTTTTCTATTGTAAAAATCAATTGATACATGTATTTCAACTAATTTATCTTCACATAAACTAGCTGCTTCAATTGCATTATCAAATAATATTCCAAATATTTTAACAAAATCAAATATATTGGTATTTATTGTAGAATAATCAAAAAATGATATTAGATTAATTTTAACACCTTTTGTATCAGCATAATCATATTTTGCTAAGAACAATCCAAATAATGGAGGATTGTTTATTACATCAGGATTTAATAATGATAAATTATTTACTTTTTGTATTTCAGGAAGTAAACCAGTTTCATAATAATTTTCAAGACCATCTAAATCTTTCATTTGTATATATCCACCAATTGCTTGAATGATATTATTTATATCGTGTTTAAAGCCTCTATTAGAATCAACTAATTTACTTAAATTTTTGTTATATAAATTTGCTGTTTCTAATTCTCTATCAGTAATATATGATTTGTTAAATTTATATGTATTGTATGTACCAATTAAGAAAAACACAAATGCACAAATTATATTGTATACAATATATGATGTTGGGATTTCCATATCAATTAAAATAAGAAATATCATATTTGGACAAACAATAAATAGTATAGCAAGTATCGTTAACGTAATTCTAAATTTATCTGCCTTATTTATTTCATCAGATAAATTTAGATTAATTTTAAAAAATTTAGAAATGTATACTGTTATAAATGTTCCAAAATAAAGAAAAATGGTGAAAAGACATTTATATATAGGTATAGAGTTAGCTTGATATATATCTAAAAATATAACTTTACAAACAAAAATATTAATTATATATTCAAAAAGTACAATTAATAATGATTGTATACATTGTAAAATAATACTTTTAAATATAGATAAATTAAAGAGCTTAACCTCAAGTACAATAATTAACGCAAAAATTAAAATAAAACTGTAAGGCAGAGGTATACTTAATCTTATTATACTGCACAATATTGTAGATATTATTAGAAATATTAATAATCTTTTTTTAGTTACATTTATATTATATATAGTTTTTGCTAGATAGTAGTATAAGCACATTTCGATTAAAGTTAATGGAAATGTTAAAATTCCACATAAAAACTGATTAGGTGTAAAAAAATAATTTATTATATTTTGCATGTTTGAATACCTCCTAAATCTGGTAAAAATTTTGTACTATATTTTAATTCTTGTTTGTTTTTTAATATTATAGTTTTAGTTTTCTCATGAACGCAAACAATGTGGTTTCTATTTACTATATATGATTTACTTATCTGTATAAAGTTATCTGTCAGACAAGATAAAAGTTCTAAAAAAGAAATATACAATTCAATAGTATTGATAGTTGTATAAAAAATAGATTTAGTAACTTGTTTCTCAACATAAATTAGTTCATCTAAATTAATAATAGCATTTTTAATTTTAGTAAAATGTCCATGTGGAGTATGTAACTTATTTTCATGTATTCTAACTAAGGTTTCTTCTAAATGAGGGTTTATAGAGGGCTTTGGAATAAAGTCAAAAGGATTGCAAGTAAAAGACAATGGCATCTTATCCATTCTTGAAGAAAGAAAAACAATAATAATATTTTTATCAATTTTACGCAGTTTGTTACCAAGATCTATACCATCCATATGGTTAGTTTTTAAATCAATATCTAGTAACAAAATATCAGTTTTATTCTCAGAAGCATAATTATATACTTTATCAGGGTCGCCAGTTGACAAAACACATTTTAAATCTAAATCATGTTTGATAGAAATTTTCTTAAGACTTAATTCAACATCTTTTCTAATTATTTCTTCATCATCACAAATAATAATATTTAACATAAAATCCCCACTTTCTGAATATATTTTAATTAAGAATAAACAGACTTGAGCAACACAAAATATTCAACTTAACATATTTTAAAACGACATTAATATATTATTACTTTTGTATAATTTTGTCAATTAGTTTTTTGAAAAGAGGTATATTGTATGAAAAAAAATATTATTTATATATTAATATTAGTAATTATATTATTGATATTTATACTATTAAAATTTAACAATAGCGTAATATCAGTATCTTCAAACAACATTGCAAATGATAAAAAAGTTTGCTGGGGATTAGTACGAAAAAATAATAACGAGCAACCTGATTTTCATAAACCAGATACAAATATTTTAGATAAATATAACGGAATATATGTAGGAAATAATGAAAAGAAATACTTATATCTAACATTTGACGAAGGATATGAAAATGGATATACTGCTCAAATATTAGATGTACTAAAACAAAATAATGTAAAAGCAGCCTTTTTTATAACATCAGATTATTTAAAAACAAGTAGTGATTTAGTAAAAAGAATAATTGATGAAGGTCATATCCTAGGCAATCATACAAACAAACATCCAAGTCTTCCAAGTTTAATTAATGAAAAAGCTGTAAAAGATGAGCTTATTATTTTAGAACAAAAGGTAATGGATGATTATGGATATAAGATGGAATTTTTTAGACCACCAAAAGGAGAATACAACGAGTTTAGTATGAAATGTATAAATGAGTTAGGATATACAACTGTTATGTGGTCATTTGCATATGATGACTGGAATGTTAATTCACAAAAAGGTGAAGAGTATGCAAAACAAAAAATAATTGATAATTTCCATCCAGGTTCAATAATGTTATTACATGCAGTGTCAAAAGATAACGCAAATGTATTAGACTATGTTATTAAAAATGCTATTGAGCAGGGATATGAGTTTAAAAGTTTAGATGAATTTGAAAGATAATTATGAGGTGAATATGTTTAAGAAAATTAAGAAGATTGAGCAAGCCCTAGAAATATCCGAAGGTATAATAGATGATATTACAAAAGTAAGTTGTTTGGGAAATGAGAAAGTAATTATTGAAAATTATTTAGGAATATTAGAATATGAAGATTATATGATTAGAATAAATACAGGGTCAGGTGATATATTTATTTATGGAACTAATTTAGTAATAAATGAACTTAGTAAAGATGATATCCTTATAAATGGTAAGATACATAATATAGAATTTGAAGATTAACAAAAAATATAATAGATAAAAGAAAGGTAGGAATATATATGTTACTTACATATATTAAAAATATTTTATTTGGAAAAATAACAATATTAGTTGAAGGTTTTTTTATAGAAAAATATATTAACATTTGTATGGTAAGAAGGATAGGGCTATATAATATTAGAAGAGAAAATAGTTCTATTTTTCTTGCTGATACAACAATTAAAGAATTTAAAAAATTAAAAAGTGTTTGTAAAAAAACAAAATGTAAAATGAAGATAGTTAAAAAAACCGGACTACCTTTTTTATTACATAAATATAGAAAAAGAAAAATAACGATTTTAATGATAGTACTAGCAATTGCAATGATAGTATTTGCAAATAGCTTTATATTTAATATTCAAGTAATTAATAGTGATGATTTAGAATATAATCAAATGCTAATAGATAAATTAAAAGAATATAATGTAGATAAATTTACATGCAAGTATTTTATTGACAATGACTATATAAAAAACCAAATGATAATAGGGATAGAGGACTTATCATGGATAGAATTAAATGTAAAAGGTGTTACATTATTAGTAGATATACATAGAAGAGATTTAAAACCTAATATTGTTGATAAAAATGTTGCATGTAATATTGTAGCTACGAAACCTGGCGTTATTGAAAAAGTAGTTGTAAGGGAAGGATTTAAAGCAGTAGAAATAGGTGGGGTAGTTGATGTAGGAGATATATTAATATCAGGTATTATACCATCTACATTAATTAATGATAGATTTGTGCATTCAGATGGTGAAGTTTTCGCAAAAGTGTGGTATAGTAAAAAAGTAGAAATACCGTTTTATGAGGAAAAAATAACATATACAGGTAATGAAGAAAAAAAATATGGAATAAATTTTATAAATAAAAAACTTTTTTTCTCAAAACTATCTACAAATTTTAAAGAATATGATACAATGTTAAATGAAAAAAGAATATCCGTAGATAAATACGTTTTACCAATAAAATATTATGAAGTTGTTTATACAGAAAAAAATACTCAGATAATAAATAGAACAAAAGATGAAGCAATAAATTACGGGTTAGATGTATTACAAAAAGAACTAAAAGAAATGATTCCACAAGATACAGGTATTTTAGATACTAGAAATATTATTACAGAAAAGTTAAACGGGGTTGAAGTTGAACTAATATACGAATGCTCAGAGCAAATAGGAACAGAAGAGAAAATAAATTAATTACGAGGGGGAAATATACGATGTCTGGTAATAAATTGAACAATGATTTTGATCAAAAGGATAATCAATTAATAGTAGTAAAGGAGCATAATAATTTATTTGATAAAGCTATTAAGAACTTATCAAAAACAATATATTTTTCAAATGGAAGTTTTAAAAATATATTTATTGGAATGAAAAGAAGTAAGGTTATTAGAGCATTTAGAAAATACAAAAATATTTCTAATATTCCAGATGAAGAAAAGAGAGAATTAATAAATAAAAGATATGATAATGCATATAATGAGTATTTAATAGCATTAGATAATTATGTTGTATCTTGTATTTACCCTAAGGTTAAAGACAATAAAGGAAGTTATGAAGAAAATAAAATAATAGAGAGATATTTAGAAATTTCTAATTTAAAAGAAACAGAACATATGGAATATAAATACAAAAGACAAAGATTTTTAATTGAGCAAGATTTCTTTACTGTGCTAAAAATGAAAAATCTATATTTTGTTGAAACATATAAAGAATTCTATGTTTTTAAAATGGATAATATATATAAAACATTACTTAGAAATTATAGTATTAAATTAATGGAAAAAGATAAAGGCAAATCAATTTATGATGAGATGTTTAAGGAATTAGAGCAATATATAATTGATGTATTACCATATAAAATGCAATTAAGTAACCAAGATGTATATAAAACTATTTTAAAGGAATATAACAAGTTAGAAAGATTTAAATATGAAGCAGATAATTCAAACAGAGTAAAATATATAGAAAAAAACATGCTTCTATTAGCAATAAGTAGGGATTTATTTACACATAGCCTGCCACTTGTTGCAGCAGAGCAATGTTATGTTAAATTATTAAAAGAAGCTAGGGAATTGATAGTTGTAGCTGATACTTTTTCTAAAAAAGAAGAGGTGTATAAATTAATTATGAGCTTAATAGAATTCTATAATATTAAACTTTTATCTAAAAAAACATATTGGGACAATCCTAAAATTAGAGAAGAATATAAAAAGTTTTGGGATGAATATAGCAGAATATCAAAACTAGAAAATATTGATTATTCAGAATATGTTAGACAAAAAGAAAGTTTGTTTATATATTATGAACTAAAATTATTAAATAGAGTTGATAATGATAAATATAATCAAATAAAACAGTTTTATAGAATTAAATTAAAAGAACTAAAAGGCTTAAAGAAAATGAGAAATAAATATATAAATCTAGAAAATAAAAAATACACATTAAAAAATAAAGATGATATAAATAAAATTAAATGTGTAAGCATATAAAATAATATTAAAATGGAGAAATTAACATGGTAGTTGAAAAAGTATTTTTTGATACAGATGATGAGGTGGAATTATTTGGACTATTACATAGTCCGAGTGAAAAAACAAATAAATGTGTTATAGCAGTTCATGGTTTAGCAAGTAATTGCTTAAAAAAGAGAGATGACAGTTTAGCTAAAATAATGTGTCAAAATAATATATCATATTTTTGTTTTAATAATAGAGGACATGATGTTGTTAGTAACATAACGAAACAGGGAAAAAAGAAATTATCAGGAGCGGCATATGAAGATGTACTAGATTCATATTATGATATAAAAGCAGCAGTAAACGAAATAAACAAAAATGGATATAATGAAATCTATATACAAGCACATAGTTTGGGTTGTGTTAAAACAATATATACATATAATAAATTATTAGAAAATAAAGAAGAGAATATATTAAATCTAATTAAAGGAATTATGTTATTGTCTTTTGTTGAGGTGCAAGATATTGAAAATGATAAACAAAAAGTTAATGAATTAATACAGTATGCGATAGAAAAAGAAAAAATTGGGTTAGAAGATAAATTAATTGAAGGTATACCAATTATTAATATAATTAGTGTGAAAACATTTTTAAGATATTTCAAATACAATGAAGAAATACTATATCCACGATATAGTGATGATAAATATGATTTTCAAGAGGTGAATAATATTAAATGCCCAATATTTATGAGGTGGGGTAATGTTAATGAAATAATTAGACAAGATGCGTCTAAGCTAGTTGAGCTTGTTAATAGTAAGATAATAAATGATAAAAAAGATATTAACCTTATTGATGGTGCAGGACATAACTACCATGAAAAATATGAACAATTAGCTAATGAAGAAGTTAATTTTATTAATAATATATAATATGAAAAGGAAAAAGTTAAATGGAAATATTGATTGAACATAATTACGAAGATATAGTAGATACAAAATACGAAAAAATGATTGAGGAATATAAAGATACTATTAAGAGATGTGTTTCTTTGTGCTTAGATGAAGAGAAAATATTAACAAATAATATAGAAATATATATTAGATATACAGATAATGAGAATATACAATCTATTAATAAACAATATAGGGATATTGATAGCCCAACAGATGTATTATCATTTCCAATGTATGACACTTTTGACGAAATTATTAGACAAGAGTTTAAAGAAATGCCATTTATCACATTTGGAGATATAATAATATCAATACAAAGAGTTGAAGAGCAAGCAAAAAAATATGAACATTCTTTTGAAAGAGAATTAATATATTTGATAACACATGCCATGTTTCACTTGTTAGGGTATGACCATATGGATGAAAATGATAAAGTAAAAATGAGGGCAAAAGAAGATAAAATTATGAACATATTAGAAATAGTAAGATAAATATAAATAGTATTTGAATTAAAGGGGTAAAAAATATGGATGAATTTAATAATGAAGAAAAAGTAAATCAAACTAATGAGGTAAATGGAGAGAATAATTTAAATGAAGAACCAATAAATCAAGAAACAACTAATAATGAAGAAGTAAGCAATAATGACAATGAAATAAACAAACATAAAAAAGCAAAGTATGCAAAAAATACACAAGATGATGATACAAAAATAACAAAAAAACAAATAGTAATAGTAATTTTGTTATTAGTAGGACTTCTTGCTATTGGACTACTTTTAGGATTTTCAGCATTTAAATATAATGAACTACATAGTAAACCAATAATAAAAAATACAAGTGGATTAGAAGAAAATAAACAAGATACAGTTCAAAAGGAAATACAAATATTTAAAGGTGATAGTAGACCAATTGCTGTAATGATAGATAATGAAAAACCTGCTTGGCCACATGCTGGATTAAATGAAGCATATTTATTATATGAAATAATAATTGAAGGCGGAGAAAGCAGAATAATGGCACTTTTTAAAGGTGCAACAACAAAGAAAATTGGACCGGTTAGAAGTGCAAGACATTATTTTTTGGATTATGCTATGGAAAATGATGCAATATATGTGCATTTTGGATGGAGTCCAAAGGCACAATCTAATATTAAAAAATATGGAATTAATAATTTAAATGGTGTAACAAATGATGGAACAATTTTTTGGAGAGAAGGAAATAAAAATTCATACCATAATGCTTTTACTAGTATAGAAAATATAACTAAAAAATCAGAAAAAAAAGAGTATAGAACAACATCATTAGATAAAGGAGTATTTACTTATTCTGCTGATGAAGTATTGTTAAATACAGGTTTAAGCGCTAAAACTATTAATTTAAAATATTCAGGTTTACAAAACGTAAAATATGTATATAATGAACAAACAAAAATGTATGACAGATACATGAGAGGTAGCTTACATAAAGATAGATTTACAGATGAAACATTTACAGCTAAAAATATAATTGTTTGTTATATTAAAAATGGATTACTAGATGATCCAGAAAATAAAGGTAGACAAGAATTATATAATTCAGGTGAAGGTGAAGGATTGTATATAACAAATGGTGAATATATCAATATAAAATGGAGTAAATCAGATGATAAAGAAAAAACAAAATATTATGATTTAAATGGAAAAGAAATCGTATTAAATGATGGTAGAACATGGGTACAAATTATACCTATTGGTAATAAAGCAGTTATTGAATAAACATTTAAATGTTATATCAAAGCAAAAAAATAAAGCTGTACAACTCTCGATAGAATTGTACAGCTTTATTTTTTTTACTTGAATTCATTTAAGCAAAACTTTTCGATTATGTCTGTTACACCGTTATTGTTATTGTCAAATGGTGAAACGTAATTGGCACAGTTTTTTATTTTCTGTATTGCATTATCTGTTGTTGCACCAATTCCAGCGTAGCGTATTAGTTCAATGTCATTAAAATCATCCCCAATTGCTAAAACGTCATCAAAAGAAATATTAATCTTTTTGCATAATGAATTTACACCGGTTGCTTTGGTAATTAAACCATCAAATGGTAAAGATGCAAGAACCATATTAAAGAAACATCTTAATTTACTTGTTAATTTAGTGTTAGTATTGATATCCCAAATGCACATTCCGTCAGAGGTAATTAAATAATCAGCATTGCATTCCATAGCTAGTTCAATTGAACTTTTGTATGAACGTCCAGTTGCTATGCAAACCTTAATGCCTAATTGCTTAGCTGATAATATTGAATCTAAGTCTCTGAGAGATATTGTTTTGTAGTAAGATAAAAGCGTTCCGTCAAGGTCTAAAACCATTAATTTAATCATTCTTTTCACTCCTTAAAATAAGTTTGTGTATATTAATAGGTATTTCGTTTACATAAATATATCATTTTTATATAATTTTGTCAAATTAATATAAAAAGGTATGGACAAATTTTAAGAAACAATGTAAACTAGTGTATAGAAAAAGGGGGACACATAAAATGATAAGTACAAATAATTTAACATTAAAGTTCGGAACAAGAGCATTATTCGAAGATGTTAATATAAAATTCACAAAAGGAAACTGCTACGGATTAATAGGCGCAAATGGTGCTGGAAAAACAACATTTTTAAAAATATTAGCAGGAGAGATTGAATCTACAAAAGGGGAAGTAATTATTGAAAAAGGACAAAGAATGTCTGTTTTAAAACAAAATCACAACGTATATGATGAATATACAGTTTTAGATACGGTAATTATGGGGAATGAAGAGTTATATAATATAATGAAAGAAAAAGATGCAATATATATGAAACCAGATTTTTCGGAAAAAGATGGTATAAGAGCTGGTGAATTAGAAGAGAGATTTTCGGAGTTAAATGGGTGGATGGCAGAATCAGAAGCATCAACATTGTTGAATTCACTAGGGATTAATTCAGAATTACAAAGTAAATATATGAAAGATTTATCATCAAATGATAAAGTTAAGATATTGCTTGCACAAGCATTATTCCAAAATCCTGATATTTTGCTATTAGATGAACCTACAAATGGACTAGATGAAAAAACTGTAAGATGGCTTGAAGAGTTTTTAATTGATTTTGATAATACAGTAATAGTAATATCACATGATAGACATTTCCTAAATAAAATATGTACACATATAGCTGATATCGATTTTGGCAAAATTCAAATATACGTAGGAAATTATGATTTTTGGTATGAATCTAGTCAACTTATGCTAAAACAAGTTAAAGAAGCTAATAAAAAGAAAGAAGAAAAAATTAAAGAATTACAAGAATTTATATCAAGATTTAGTGCTAATGCTTCTAAATCAAAACAAGCTACTTCAAGAAAAAAATTGCTTGAAAATATAGTACTAGATGATATTAAACCATCAACTAGAAAATATCCATATATAGACTTTAAATTTGAAAAAGCGCTAGGAAATGAAATATTGGAAGTAAAGAATTTAACAAAAGTAGTTGATGGAAAAACTGTTTTAAATAAAATTACATTTAAAGTAAAAAAGGGCGATAAAATTGCTTTTATTGATAATGATGGAATTGCAAGAACAGCTCTATTTAATATAATTGGTGGTGTAGATAAAGGTGACCAAGGTGGATTGATATGGGGGAAAACACCAATTGTTTCATATTTCTCAAAAAATAGTGATGATGAATTTAATAGTAATGAAAATATAATTGAATGGTTAACTAAATATTCAACAGATAAAGATGAAACTTATGTAAGAGGATTTTTAGGTAGAATGTTATTTTCAGGTGAAGAAGCATTTAAAAAAGTAAAAGTATTATCAGGAGGAGAAAAGGTTAGATGTTTAATGTCAAAAATGATGGTTAGTGGTGCTAATATGTTAGTATTAGATGAACCAACAAACCACTTGGATTTGGAGTCAATAACATCACTAAATAATGGACTTATAAATTTTGATGGTATAGTTTTATTTGGAACACATGATTATCAATTAATGCAAACAACAGCTAATAGAATAATTGAAATAACTGATGAAGGTATAATAGATAAACAAATGACATATGATGAGTATTTACAATTTAAACAGAAAAATTTAAAATCATAATATATAAAAAACGCTTTAGGATCAAAAACTTAAAGTGTTTTTTCTTACATATTAGTATTGACAAAAGAACAAATGTTTGATATATATGTTATATGAGGAGGTAATAATTATGGTATATACATATAATAAATTAGTAAGAGATAAAATTGTTGAAAACATTGAATTAAAAGGTAGTAAATGCACATATAAAATATTAGATGATGAGAAATATTCAAAAGAGCTAGATAAAAAATTACTAGAAGAAGCTAATGAATATATTACAGATCATAGTATTGAAGAAATGGCAGATTTAATGCAGGTTATAACAGATATATGTAAATCAAGAAATTTAAACAAAGATGATATAGAAAAAACAATGCAACAAAAATATGATAAAAAAGGCGGGTTTAGTAAAAAAATATATTTGAAAACAGTTGAGGAAGATGAGTTTTATAAAAAAGAAGTTGATAGTAAAAATCAAAATCAAATAGACTTATTAAAAAGGCTTGATGAAAATGATAGTTTAAGAACAGTTCAAAATTATATTAAAGAAGTAATTGATATTAGAGGATTTAGCAACCAACCGATTGGAAATACAATGTTACTACTATTAGAAGAGGTTGGGGAATTAGCAAAAGCAATACGAAAAAATGCTACTAACATGTCTATTGATACACAAAAATTGTATAATTATGATACAATAGACAGTGAAGTAGCAGATGTATTTATAGTTCTTACAACTATTTGTAATAAATTAAATATAGATTTATTTAATTCGATAATTGAAAAAGAAAAACAAAATTCGCAAAGAGTTTGGAAAAAGGATTAATGTTTTCTTTTATCAATAATATTTAATAATATACCTATTGTAATACCTTGTAAAAATAGCATAATGGATGTTTGATATAACTCAATAGCTAAATTATATGTATCTACTGTTTGTAAAGATTTGTTTACAAAAATGTTTCCAGAAATGAAACAAAAAACAAGAGATATTGACAATATTAGGTATGTTATTAATTTACTATTTTTATTTAAAGAACTAATTTCAGTTAAAACTGATTTAAACATAAAAATCACCTCAATATATGTTACTTGTATATTAATAATAACATATATTGGGGTGATTTTCAAAAGTAATTATTACCTTATTTTACAGTATTTACTTTTTTAGCTAATGCTGATTTTTTTCTATTTGCAGTGTTTTTCTTTAATACACCTTTTGCACAAGCTTTGTCAACTGATTTTACAGCTGATTTGAAAGCATCTTGAACATTATCATTTTTTTCAATAGCTGTATCTAATTTTTTAACAGCTGTTTTGTATTGTGATTTAATCATACTATTTTGTAATGTTTTTGTTTTTATTACTTCAACTCTTTTTTTTGCTGATTTAATATTTGGCATTTGTATTGCACCTCCTTATAACTTTAACTAAATTTTGCAAATACTATTTTAACATGTTATAAAAGGTTTTTCAAGTAATATTGCAAAAGTTATTAATAAAAGTTTACTTTTAGTAGATAAAATTAGTATAAAAAAAGTAAAAGTTTGCTTTTCTGACCTGTTTTAGTGCAATATTCATAATTTTTCTATTGACATAAGTATATGAATAATATATAATATACGTATTGCAAAAATGATTAAATTAAAAAGCAAGATAAATATTAATATAATTAATATTTTAATATAATACATACTCCAGTAATTGGAAGGAGGGGAAAAGATATGTCAGAAATTAGAGTAAGAGAAAATGAAAATTTTGATAATGTTTTAAAAAGATTTAAAAGACAATGTGCAAAAAACGGAGTTTTAGCAGAGGTAAGAAAAAGAGAACATTATGAAAAACCTAGCGTAAAGAGAAAGAAAAAATCAGAAGCAGCTAGAAAAAGAAAATTTTAATAGAGGGTGATATTATGGATTTGAAAGAACAATTAATGATAGACCTAAAAGATGCTATGAAAAACAAAGATGTAGTAGCAAAAAACACTATCACATTAATTAGAGCAGCAATATTGCAATATGAAAAAGATAAATTAACAACATTGGATGAAAATGGTGTTATAGATATAATTTCAAAACAATTAAAAACAAGAAAAGATGCTTTAGTTGAATTTGAAAAAAGTGGTAGACAAGATTTAATTGATGGACTAAATGAAGAAATTAAAGTAGTACAAAGATATTTACCAGAAGCATTATCAGAAGAAGAATTAACAAATATTATTAAACAAACAATAGTAGAAGTTGATGCAAAAGACATGAAGGATATGGGAAAAGTAATGAAAGCGGTTAAGGAAAAGACACTTGGCAAAGCAGATGGTAGAACAATTAATGAAATTGTAAAAAAAGAATTAGCATAAAGTATTAAATAGATAGAGACTAAATTCTATCTATTTTTTTACGTGTAAATATTGATAGAACAAACAAAAGTTTACATAAACGGTTGATAAAGTTGCCAAAATATAGTATAATTATATTGAATAGTGTATATCAATAAAAAGCCAACTTGAGTTTCATGTTGGCGGATAAATCCTTATTATCCCATTTTCTTCGGAATTGGGTTAAATATATGAACAAAATAAAAATTAAACAATATGAAAGGATGAAAATCATGAAAAAATCAATTATCGCGTTAGTTTTAGCATTAGTTATGTTAGGAGGTACAGTATCTGCGTATAACAGTTATATGTCGGATTGGTTTTACCAAAGCACATACCAAACATTGGGTCAGCCTCAGGTTAACGAAAATTTGACGGTGTATGCAAGAAGATCTATTCCTATGTTGATACTTGGAAGAACTCTTATTAAGGCGGGTTCGCTAGCAGTAGTAAATACATCGGTTATAAGTCCGTTTACGGATTTAGGATATTTGTATCCTACTGACCAGCAAGTAATTGTTTCCATGTACCTGAATGGAATTGTTCAGGGCAATGGGGATGGAACCTTCACTCCTGAAAAATTTGTTACAAGAGCCCAAATGACAGCACTTGTGTACAGAACTTACAATAAAGTAAGTGGAAGGTCGGCTACAAACTACTATTCTGGAAGTCAGGGCTTTTACTACAATGATCTTGAAGGACATTGGGCAAAAGACGAGGTTAATGCCGCAACAGCATTGGGAATTGTCGATGGAAACGGAAACGGCACATTTTCTCCAGATGCATTTGTAACAATTGAAGAAAGTCTCAAAATGATAACCCGTATGTGCGAGTTACTCGGTTTAGACCTCAATCAGTTGGCAGCAGCAATTTCCTCAACTATTGATGTTGTTTTTTATGGTAACATTAGTGGCGGAGGATATTACGGTTCTTATGACTACAATGTAGCTGTTGGAAGTTCGATTAATGTGTACTTCGACAACATAAGTACGATTTCGTCGTACACAGTAAACCAGAACAATATTGTTACTGTTACCAAATATAGTAAATACCTAAAAGTAAAAGGTAACAGAGCAGGGACGGTTCAGATAACTGCTAGAAATAGTAGTGGTAGAACTGAAACGAAGGTAATTCGTGTAGGTTCTGGTTCTGGAAATTATGACTATGACTATGATTACACTGTTTCCACAGGAAATAGCGTAAAGGTATATTTCGATAATATATCGAATATATCATCATACAGTGTTTCACAGTCGAATATCGTTACCATTACCAAGTATAATTCATATTTGCTTGTGTATGGTAGAAATAATGGTATCGTAGAAATAACTGCTAGAAACAGTAACGGCAGAACTGAAACAAAAATCGTTCGTGTCGGTTACGGTTCTAATAGTGGCAACGATGAGCGTCCATACCATGATATGGGCGATGACGACACAGGTCGTATCATTGATGCCAGATAATTGATTACACTTATTCAGAATATGCCTCAAGCTTTATGCTTGGGGTATATTTCTTTTTTTATTGAATATATATAAATCACAATTGTTGAAATATATTAATAATTGTGATATAAAATAGAATAGTTATTTAAAAATTTGGTAATAATGTTAATGGAGGAATATTATGGAAGATAAAATATTAAAATTGAATAATGATATAAATGTACATTACTTAAATGATATGAAATACAAAACAAACTTTATATCAGTTTTTATGACAGTGCCACTTAATAAGCAAACTGTTACATTAAATGCATTAATTCCAGCAGTTTTAAAAAGAGGTACTAGTAGATTAAACACTATGAAAGATATTGAAATTGAGTTAGAGGAGATGTATGGCAGTGATATGAACTGTGGGTTAGATAAACTAGGAAAAAATCATACATTAAAATTCTATATTGAAAGTGTGAAAGATAACTTTGCTCATGAAAATTTACTTGAAAAAAGCATACAAAATATTTCAGAGCTAATTTTATCACCATATTTAGAAAACAATACATTTAGTAAAGAATATGTAGAGCAAGAAAAACAGACGTTAGATATAGTTATAAATGACAAAATAAATGATAAAGCAGTATATTCAAAATTTAGATGTATTGAAGAAATGTATGAAAAAGATGAATATGGTATTTATGTTTATGGATATAGCAAAGATTTAAAAAATATTACAAGTGAAAACCTATATAATCAATATGTTAATATTTTAAAAACAGCTAAAATAGATATATTTGTTTATACAAATGAAAATGAACAAACAGTTGTTGGTTTAGTTAATAAATATTTTAAAAATGATTATTTAAATCAAAGAAGTAATATATATTCACCACAAAACTGCACAGTTAATCCAAAAGGTGAAGTAAAAATAATACATGAATGTTTAAATGTAAATCAAGGGAAATTAGTAATTGGATTAAATATAACAGATACAAATTTAAATGTTTATGATGTAATTGTATGTAATGCAATATTGGGGGTTGGTGCTAATTCTAAAATGTTTAGAAATGTTAGAGAAAAAGAACATTTAGCATATAGTGCATCATCTAGTTATATACGAAATGCAAATGCAATACTTGTTTCAACAGGTATTGAACTTGCAAACTATGATAAAGCATTAAAGGTTATTAATGAGCAAATTGAGGATTTGAAAAATGGTAATATTACAGAAAATGAAATAAATGATGCTAAAAAAGTTATTATAAGTAGCTATAAAGCGTTGTTTGATGAACAATATAAAATAATAAATTACTATATAAACCAAAGTTTATCAAATAGTAATATTAGTATACAAAAAGCAATAGATGAAATACAAAAAGTTGAACTACAAGATGTTATAAATGTGGCAAATAAATTCACTGTTGATACAATCTATTATTTGAAAAATAGTTAGGAGGTGTAATATGCAAATAATTGAGAATAAAGAGATAAATGAAAAAATATATATTGAAAAACTAGAAAATGGTTTAGATATATTAGTTATACCTAAAAAAGGTTTTTTACAAAAAAGTGTTATGTTTGGGACTAAATTTGGTTCAATTAATAACAAATTCAAGATAAATAATGAAGAAATTCAAGTACCTGACGGAATAGCACATTTTTTAGAACATAAGGTGTTTGAACAAGAAAGTGGCCAAGATGCACTTATGACGTTAGTAGCACTTAGTGCAAATCCTAATGCATATACAACATCAGACCATACGGTATATTTTTTTGATACAATTGATAATTTTGATGAATGTATAGATATGTTATTTGATTTTGTACAAAGTCCATATTTTACAGATGAGAATGTACAAAAGGAGCAAGGTATAATTGGGCAAGAGATACAAATGTATGATGACCATCCAGGTTTTCAAGTTTATATAAATTTATTACAAAATCTATATGTGAATCATCCAATTAGAATTGATACAGCAGGCACAATAGAGTCTATTTCTAAAATAGACAAAGAAACATTATATAAAGTATATAATGCATTTTATGATGTTTCAAATATGGTAGTTTGCGTATGTGGAGATGTTGATGTAGATGATATTATACAAAAAGTAAAACAGTTAGTTCCTGAAAAAAGTAAAAGGGATAAAATTGAGGAAATATTCCCTGAAGAGCCAGAAAGCATTAATAATGAAAAAAGTCAAAAGATTATGAGTATTAATACACCACTATTTTCAATTGGTTTTAAGGATAATAACTTATCTAAAAGAAGTAATAAGCAGAGGATTAGATTTGATATTGCTGTTCAAATTGCTATGGAAATGTTAATTGGAAAAAGTAGTAAATTATATCAAGAGTTATATAATCAAGGGTTACTTACAGATCCAGTTGATAAATCATATAATTATGAAAAAGATTATGGTTTTGCAATAATTGAAGGGTATTCTAAAAAGCCTAATGAAATATATGAGAAACTTAAACAAGAGATAGAGCAAATATCAAGTAGTTTATCTAAAACAGATTTTGATAGAATAAGAAAAACATTAGAAGGAGAGTTCTTATTTGATTTTAATAATGTACCTAAAATTGCAAGAATGATTTTTGCAGATTATATAAAAGGTATTAATACATTAGATTATGCAAATGAATACAAAGAGGTAAATATAGATGATGTTAAAAAGGTTTTTGATTTGTTTATAAATAAAAACAATATGGCAATATCAGTTATAAAGGAAAGGGATGATTAAAATAGTTAGTTTTCCTAATTTAGGGCTAAGTTTTAATATATCACCTGTTGCATTTAATATTTTTAATATATCAATATATTGGTATGGAATAATTTTAGTTATAGGATATTTAATTGGAGTAATTTTAATAAAAATAAATGATGGATTATATGAAATAAAGTGGGAACAAGTAATTGAAGTTCTCACTTTTGCTATTTTATTTGGGATAATAGGTGCTAGATTATATTATGTTTTGTTTAATTTAGATTATTATTCAAATAACCTAAATCAAATATTTAATATATCAAATGGTGGAATTGCAATATATGGTGGTTTAATAACAGGTGTAATTACTATATTTGTATTTTCTAACATATATAAATATAAATTTTTAGATATGTTAGATTATATAGTTCCGTTTGTTGCATTAGGACAAGCAATAGGTCGATTTGGAAATTTTTTTAATATAGAAGCATATGGAGATATTACAGATACATTTTTGAAAATGAGAATATTCGATAATATTACAAATGAATATATAGATGTACATCCTACATTTTTATATGAATCAATATTAACATTAACTATATTTTTAATTATATATATTAATAGAAAAAACAGAAAGTTTCAAGGACAACAAACCCTAATATATTTGATGTTATATGGTTTTGGAAGAAGTATAATTGAACAATTCAGGATAGATAGTTTGATGTTAGGGGATATTAAAATATCACAATTGTTATCAATAATATTATGTATATTTTCAATAATATTATTAACATATAATTTGATAAAAACAAAATTAAAAAAAGTAAAGTAAACAAAACTAAATACATAAAAAATAGTACATTATAGGGAGTTTTGTAGTAATAGATAGAAAAAAATAGTTTTTAAAATGTGAAAAAAAGAAAAGTACTTTTTATAATTGACGAGCCTGTAAAAATATGGTAATTTTGTATTAATATAAGAGGTGATTTCATGAATAATGTTGAAATAAATAATAAAAGAGATGAATTGGATAAACTTATAAATGAAGATGCACCTTACTCAGAAATATATAGAGTAAGTGTTGAACTTGATGAATTAATCGAAAGATTTTACGGGATAGGTAAGTAACAGAAAAACATTAATTAAAAAATTATAATATTGCAAATGAGCAGTATTATAGTTTTTTTGCTTATCCGTAATTGTTTTGTTACAAACACATTACAGAAAAGTTACAAAAAAATGAACTTTTTTTGTAAAAGTACTTGCAATATATAAAAATGTATATTAAAATATAGTCAAAGTGGAAGAAAGTGTCACAAAGTGGTAGGGAAATAAAAAAGAGGTGAGAAAAATGTTCATTGGTGAATATGCTCATACAGTTGATATAAAAGGCAGATTAATAATGCCAGCAAAATTTAGAGAAGAGTTAGGGATAACATTTATTGTAACCAAAGGGTTAGATGGATGTTTATTCGTGTATTCAAAAGCCGAATGGGCAGTTTTAGAAGAAAAATTAAAAACACTTCCTTTTACTAGTAAAGATGCTCGTAGCTTTAATAGATTCTTTTTTGCAGGTGCAAATGAATGTGAAGTTGACAAACAAGGAAGAATTTTGATATCACAAAATTTAAGAGATTATGCTAATCTTACAAAAGATGTTGTAATAATAGGGGTATCTACAAGAATTGAAATTTGGGATAAAGAAAAATGGGATAATTATTGTAACAATGAAGATGTAAGCCCAGATGATATAGCAGAAAAGATGTCATTACTAGGAATATAAAAATGGTATAACCTAACATCATGTTAGTGTATATATATACAAAAGATGAAAATTTAAATTTACTAAAGACAAATAATCAAATGCACAAAAGTTAAAAGAGGATTTTTACAAAGGATAAAACATGTAAGTTACTAAAGAAAAAGTTACATGGCAGCTTACTAATAGCTGCCATTGTAAACTAAATTATGCTTTTATGGGGTGACAAATTGGAATTTAATCACTATTCAGTAATGTTAAATGAATGTATTGATAATCTAAATATTAGAAAAGATAAAATATATGTTGACGGGACTATGGGAGGAGCAGGACATTCATTTGAAATTGCTAAAAAACTTAATAATTCAGGAATGTTAATAGGAATAGATCAAGATAGTGATGCAATATCTGTTGCAACAGACAGATTAAAAGAATTTACAAATATTAAAATAGTAAAAGATAATAATTCAAATATTAAAAAAATATTAAATGATTTAGAGATAAATAAAGTTGATGGAATATTATTAGATTTAGGTGTTTCATCATATCAATTAGATAATAAAGATAGAGGATTCTCATATAATAAAGATGCATCATTAGATATGAGAATGGACCAAACTCAAGCATTATCAGCGAAAAATGTCGTAAATGAATATAGTTATGATAAATTAGTTAAAATATTGTTTGATTATGGTGAAGAAAAATATGCGAAAAGTATAGTTAAAAAAATATGTGAATATAGGGAAAATAAACAAATAGAAACAACAATGGAATTAGTGGATATAATAAAAACAGGTATAGGTAAATATGATGACAAACATCCAGCAAAAAGGACATTTCAAGCTTTGAGAATAGAAGTTAATGGTGAATTAGATTTACTTCAAAAGAGCATAAGAGATATGATAGATGTATTAGCCCCAAATGGTAGATTTTGTGTTATTACATTCCATTCATTAGAAGATAGAATAGTAAAAAATATCTTTAATGAATATATTGGAAAATGTACATGTCCAAAAGATTTTCCTGTTTGTATTTGTGGAAACAAACCAATAATAAAAATAATAAACAAGAAACCAATATTACCAACTGGGGAAGAATTAGAAATAAATTCAAGATCTAAAAGTGCAAAATTAAGAGTAATAGAAAAAATATAAATTTATGTATAATTAGAAAGAAGGTGAATAAAATGGTAACAAATAGTAGATATGAATATGGAACTAGTCCCAGAAAACTAGATAACCCAGCCAGACCGAAAACTACTAAAAAAACTAAAAAGAAGGTAAAAGTAAATAATAAAAAAGTACAATTACATAAATTTAAAGTGTTTAGTTTAATTGCAATTGGATTTACAGTAATGTTTACACTATGTTATCGTTATTCACTTATTAATCAAAAATTTAATGATATTCAAAAATTGAAAAAAGAATATGTTGCACTTCAAACAGCAAATGATCAAATTCAAATAAATATACAAAACGGATTAGATTTAACTAGTATTGAAAGACATGCGAAAGATAAATTAGGAATGCAAAAACCAGAAGCTAATCAAATTAAATATATTGATATTGAAAAAGAAGATAAAGTTGTATTAAATGACGAAATAATAGTTGAAGAAAATATTTTCCAAAGTTTTTGGGGAAACATTGCAAAATTATTAGATTAAAAGCTAGAATATAAAGATAAAAATTTATCTTGTATACTTCTAGCTTTTATATATTTAGGAGGCAAATATGCAAATGAATAGTTTGAAAAATAAAAAGAGAATGTTATTTATTATGGGGATATTTGTAACATTGTTTGTAATATTGATTATCAGGCTTTTTTGGTTACAAGTAGTTAGAGCTGCTGATCTTAGTCAAAAAGCATATGAACAGCAAACAAGAGATAGTTTAATTAGTCCTAAAAGAGGAACAATTTATGATACAAATAAAAAACCATTGGCAATTAGTGCCTCTGTTGAAACAATAGTTGTTAATCCTACAAATATTAAAACAGATGAGGATAGACAAAAAATAGCTAAATATTTTAGTGATAATTATGGATTAAATTATGATGAAACACTAGAAACAGTAAGTAAAACAAAAAGTTCATCATTAGCTTTAATGAAAAAAGTAGAAAAAGATGTAACTGATAATGTAAGACAATGGATTAGTACTGAAAAAATAAAAGGTATTAGTATAATAGAGGATACTAAGAGATATTATCCATTTAATAATCTAGCATCACATATTATAGGATTTTGTGGAACAGATAATCAAGGATTATATGGAATAGAACAAAAATATGAAAAATATTTAAAGGGTGTACCTGGAAAAATTGTTACAGCAAAAGATGCAAATAATAACGAAATGCCATTAGAAAGTGAAACATATATAAATCCTGAAGATGGATACAATATTACACTTACTATAGATGAAGTAATACAACATACTGCTGAAAGATATTTAAAACAGGCGGTTTATGAAAATGAATGTCAAAATGGTGGTGTTGCAATTGTAATGAGGCCAAAAACAGGCGAGATACTTGCAATGACATCTATGCCAGATTACAACTTAAATCAACCATTTAGCCCTAATACAGATGAATTAACAGCAATATGGGATACAATGACAAAAGAAGAAAAAATAAATGCACAAAATGCAATGTGGAGAAATGATGCGATTTCTGATACATATGAACCTGGTTCAACATTTAAAGTAATAACATCAGCTATCGCAGTTGAAGAAAAAATAGTTGATCCAGATACACCAGGTTTTCATACTTGTGTTGGGCATATAACAATTGGTGGTGCTACAATGAAATGTTGGAGATACTATAATCCACATGGTTCACAAACTCTTACAAATGCACTTCAAAATTCATGTAATCCAGCATTTGTACAATTAGGATTAAAAATAGGTAAAACTACATTTTATAAATATTTAAGAAGTTTTGGATTAACAGAAAGAACAGGTATAGATTTACCTAGTGAATCAGGAAGTAATTTCCATAAAGAAGAAAAAGTTGGATCTGTTGAGTTAGCAACTTTATCATTTGGTCAAAGATTTGAAATAACACCACTTCAATTAGTTGCAGCAGTTTCATCAATAGCAAATGGTGGTAATTTAATGAAGCCTATGATTATAAAAGAAATAACAGATGTTAATGGTAATGTTATTCAAAAAAATGAACCTGTTACAGTTAGACAGGTATTATCAAAAGAAACATCTGAAAAAGTATTATCAATGATGGAAAGTGTTGTATCAATTGGTACTGGTAAAAATGCACAAATTGCGGGATATAAAATTGGTGGTAAAACTGGTACAGGTGAGCAAGGTACTGTAAATACTCAGTATGTTGCATCATTTATAGGTGTTGCACCAACTACTAATCCAGAGATAGTGGTATTAGTAGCACTAGATCAACCAACAGGTGCACAAGGAAGACAAGGTGGTCAAATAGCTGCACCAGTTGCACAGAAAATAATGACAGATATTTTAGCATATTTAGAAATACCACAAGATTATGAAGTAGAATCAACTGGCACTACAAATGAAATTCAAGTTCCTGATGTTAGAACTAAGACAATTACAGAAGCTATAAAATCACTACAAAACTTAGGTTTTACTGTCGATATAAATTTTGATGGTGATAGAAATGTAGCAACAGTTGTTGACCAAATGCCTGTTGTTGGAACTAAACTTAAAAAAGGATCAATTGTAAAATTATATGCACAAGATAATGATGTAAGGGTTTCTGTTACTGTACCAGATTTAATAGCAAAAACTCCATCAGAGGCACAAGAAATATTAAAACAAAATGGATTAAATATGAAGACAAGTGGTGCAGGTGTAGTAGCTTCACAAGACCCACCATCAGGTACAGAGGTTGAACAAGGTACAATTATTAGATTAGAATTAAAAAATGCTGCTGCAAATTTGGAATAGATAAATAATTATGATATAATACAAATATTAAAAATACATACATATATAGTTAGGGAGGTTAAAAATGAAATTAAGTTATTTATTACAAAATGTTGATGTTAAAAATATTGATGAAATTGAGGATATTGATATTACTAATATTGAAAGTGATTCAAGAAAGGTTAAAGAAAATACACTTTTTATCTGTATAAAAGGTGAAAAGGCAGATGGCCATGAATATATTGAAGAAGCTATTGAAAAAGGTGCAATTGTAGTAGTTATAAACGAGGATTATGTTAAAGAGGTAAAAAAACTAAAAATACCATATGTTGTTGTTACAGATAATGAAAAAGCAATGGCACAAATTGCTTGTAACTATTTTGATAATCCATCTAAAAAATTTAAATTAGTTGGTATTACAGGCACAAAAGGGAAAACAACTACAACTTATATGATTAAAAATATATTAGAAAAAGCAGGTAAAAAAGTTGGATTAGTAGGAACTATTGCTAATATGATAGGTGATAAGAAATATGATACTCAAAATACAACACCTGGTGCAATTGAATTACAAGCTTTATTTTATAAGATGGCACAAGAAAATGTTGATGTAGCCGTAATGGAAGTATCATCACATGCACTTGCAATGGATAGAGTATATGGATGTGATTTTAATATAGGTGTATTTACTAATTTATCACAAGAACATATGGATTATCATAAAACTTTTGATAATTATGTTGAAGCAAAAGCAAAATTATTTAAAATGGCTAAACAAGGTTTTGTAAATTGTGATGATGTTTATTCACTAAGAGTAGAGAAAATGGCAGAATGTCCAATTACAACATTTGGTTTAGATAATGGACCTAAAATATTTGCAAAAGATTTGATTATAACTAATAGTTATGTTGAATTTAAATTAATGGTAAATAACAGACCAGAAAGAGTTAGAGTAGGAATACCAGGTAGATTTACAGTATATAATTCATTAGCTGCAATTAGTGTGGCTACTGCATTAAATATTGATTTTGAATATATAAAAGCAGGACTTGAGGATGTAAAAGTTCCAGGAAGATCTGAAATGGTACCTAATATGCATGGTAAAACAATAATGATAGATTATGCACATTCACCAGATAGTTTAGAAAACATATTAAAAGCGGTTAAATCATATACAAAAGGAAAATTAATATGTGTATTTGGTTGTGGCGGTGATAGAGATAATGCTAAAAGACCTATGATGGGTGAAATATCAGGTAAAATAGCAGATTTTACTGTAATAACATCAGATAATCCAAGAACAGAAGATCCTAAGAAAATAGTAGAGCAAATTGAAGAAGGTATGAAGACTACAAAAGGTAGATATGTTGTTGTGCAAGATAGAACTAAGGCTATTGAGTATGCAATTAAGATGGCTGGTAAGTATGATATTGTTGTACTTGCAGGTAAAGGACATGAAACATATCAAATACTTAAAACAGGGAAAATACATTATGATGAAAGAGAAATTGTTGCACAAATACTTAAGAAAATGCCTATTCCAGAGGATTTAATTTAAATTATCAGACAAATGGGGACGGAGGCAATTTGTCTGAATTATAGAAAGATGGTGGAAAAATGAATATACAAATGAAATATTTATTATTATCATTTGCAATAACAGTAGTATTAGGGTTAATAGTAATACCTGTACTTAAAAAATTAAAAATAGGTCAAGTAGTAAGAGATGATGGACCTAATTCACATTTATCAAAAGCAGGAACACCTACTATGGGTGGAATTATAATATTAATAGCAATAATTTTATTATCAATAGTTCTTTATATAAAATATCCACATATTTTACCTATTGCAATTATTACATTAGGATATGGTATTATTGGATTTATTGATGATTTTATAAAACTTATATTAAAAAATCCAAAAGGATTGGCACCAAGGTATAAGATGCTTGGACTATTAATAGTTGCAGTAATATTTGTAATATATTTACAATACATATTAAATATAGGAACAGATATCCAAATACCATTTTTGAAAATATTTATTAATCTACCGATGTGGATATATATACCATTTGCAGTTTTTGTAATATTAGCTTGTACAAATGCATTAAATTTAACAGATGGATTAGATGGTTTAGCTAGTGGAGTAGTAGCTATAATAATGACATTTTTTACAATAGTTAGTGTTATGTATAATAATATTGAGATGTCACTTTTTAGCAGTATTGTAACAGGAAGTGTAGTAGGATTTTTGTTGTTTAATTTAAAACCTGCTAAAGTATTTATGGGAGATACTGGTTCACTTGCATTAGGTGGAGCTTTTTGCGCAGTGGCACTTTATTTGAAATTACCATTAGTATTAATTATAGTAGCTGCAATTTGTGTTGCAGAAGCAGTTTCAGTTATAATTCAAGTACTATATTTTAAGAAAACAGGGAAGAGATTTTTTAAGATGGCACCATTACATCATCATTTTGAGTTATCAGGTTATAGTGAGTGGAAAATTGTATGGATATTTTGGATAATTACAATAATTTTATGTGTTATTGGAATTTTTGCAATATAAATTGGAGGTAATAATGAAAGATAAACAAATGGATTTTATTTTACTTGTAACAACACTAATACTGTTATCATTAGGTGTAATAATGGTACTTAGTGCAAGTGCACCATATGCCTTAAATAGATATAATGATAGCTATTTTTTTGCAAAAGATCAATTAATATATGCTATAGTAGGTGTTGTAGCCATGCTTATAATTTCAAATATAGATTATAGGATATATAAAAGGTTTGCGAAAATTGGTTTAGTCATTGGTATAGGACTAATACTAGCTGTTTTTATACCAGGACTTGGTGTTACTAGATCAGAGGCAACTAGGTGGTTAAATATAGGTTTTACAACATTTCAACCATCAGAGCTTACTAAACTTTCAGTTATATTGTTTTTTTCAGCTATATTATCAGAAAAAAAATATCAAGAAAAAATGCAAAAATCATTTTGGGGATTTTGTATGTTTCTATTAGTACCAGGTGCTATAACTTTAATATTATTAAAACAACCACATATGAGTGCTGCAATTGTAATATTAGTTATATCTTTTGCAATTATGTTTGTTGCAGGATGTAAGCTTAAACATTTATTTACATTATTACCATTTGGTATAGCAGGTGTTGTTGGTATGATAGCAATGGCACCATATAGATTAGATAGATTAAAATACTGGTTAAATCCATGGTCAGATATAAAAGGAGATGGATGGCAGCTGGTGCAATCATTAATGGCAATTGGGTCTGGTGGTATATTTGGATTAGGACTTGGACAGAGTAGACAAAAATATATGTATCTACCAGAACAACAAAATGACTTTATATTTGCAGTTATATGTGAAGAGCTAGGATTAATAGGTGCTTTGTTTATAATACTTATTTTTGCGGTATTTATTTGGAGAGGAATATTGATAGCAACTAAATGCAAAGATAAATTTGGTTCATATATGGCAACAGGAATAACTACAATGATAGGATTACAAGCAATATTTAATATTGCGGTTGTAACAGGAACTATACCAGTAACAGGAATGTCACTACCATTTTTTAGTTATGGTGGAACAGCATTATCAATTTTACTTGCATCAACAGGGATATTACTAAATATTTCTAAAAATTGTACGAAATAATGTAATGCTAATATAAAGGGGAGGAAATTATGAGAGCTTTAATTGTAGCTGCTGGAACAGGTGGACATATAACTCCAGGTATAAGTATAGCAAATAAAATATTGCAAGAAGATAAAAATAGTAAAGTACTATTTGTTGGAACAAAAAAAGGTATGGAAAATGACCTTATTAAAAAAGAAGGATATAATATTGCACACATACGTGCAGAAGGAATTAGAAGAGAAATAACAATAGAAAATATTAAAAGTATAATTACACTTCTTTTAGGAATAAGAGATGCGAAAAAAATAATAAAGAATTTTAAGCCAGATATTGTAATAGGAACTGGTGGTTATGTCTGTTACCCTATATTTAAAATAGCAACAAGATTAAAGATACCAACAATATTACATGAAAGTAATTCTATACCAGGAAAAGTCGTAACTACAATGGCTAAAAAGGTTGATACAATTTTAGTTGGATTTGAAGATACTAAAGATAAAATTAAAAATTGTAATAATGTAATATATACAGGAACTCCTACTAAAATGAGTAAATATATACCAGAAGAGAATTTAAGAAGAAAGTTAGAACTTGCAGAAGATTTACCAGTTCTTTTAATAACTGGTGGCAGTCAAGGTGCAAGAAAACTTAATGAATATTTAGTAGATATTATTTGTAATGAACAAAAAAAGAATTATCAAATTGTTTTTGTTACAGGACCTAAACAATATGAAGATGTAATTACAAATATTCAAAAAAAGAATGTGAATATAGAAACCTTAGAAAATGTAAAAATACTACCATATGTATATAATATGAATGAATATATGGCAGTTTCTGATTTAATAATATCAAGAGCTGGTGCTTTAAGTATTACTGAGATATGTATTATGGGGAAACCTAGTATATTAGTACCATATCCATTTGCTGCTGAAAATCATCAAGAATATAACGCGAAAATAGTAGAAAATGCAGGTGGTGCAAAGGTGTTATTTGAAAGAGAATTAACAAGTGCTAAACTAAATAATGCAATTGAAGATATTATTAATGATAAATCAAAGATGTATGAAATGGGAAATAGTGCAAGGAAAGTAGCTGTACTTAATGTAGAAGATAGGATATATGTAGAAATAAAGAAATTACTTATAGGTAAGATGTAAGAAAAATAATAAAAAACTATTGACATTAGTAAAAATTGGTAATATAATATAAACATAATAGAACCAATACAAATCCAATGGTTTTCACGAAAAAAAGAGCGATGTAACCGCTCTTTTTTCATTTTTTATGTATTCTATTTTTGAGTAACAATAATTAAAAGTAATAATAGAACTATAAAAGCAACCATTAGTTCCAATGGTCTTCACCTCCCATCTTTTTCGTGGGATGAGAATATTATACTACCATAAATTACCAAAAGCAAGAGAAATCCATCGCAAGTTTCGACATAAAAAAAGGAAAACTAAATGTGTTATTTTTATAAAAAACTATTGACATTAGTAAAAATTGGTAATATAATATAAACATAAAGATTATTATAAAAATCCAAATGGAATCACGAAAAAAGAGCGTACTAGCGCTCTTTTTTCATTTTTTATGTATTCTATTTTTGAGCAGTAATAATTAAAAGTAATAATAGAACCATAAAGAGAATTATTAATTCCAAATGGAATCACCTCCCATCTTTTTCGTGGGATGAAAATATTATACTACCATATATTACCAAAAGCAAGAAAAATCAATCGCAAGTTTCGACATATAAGAAGTGTAATTTTTATATAAATATTTTAAATAAAATTGTATGCAAAAATATAATTAAATGATATAATCACTTTAATAAAAAAATTAAGGGGATGATAAAGTGAAAGTAAGTGTTATAGGTTCAACAAAACCAGGATTTGAATTAGATGTAAAAAGTGCATTAGATTTTGGAGGAAAATCAGCAGGTATTTGTTATTTATCAAATACATTTAATGATATATTAAAAGAAAGTGAAGAGAAAACTCAAAAAAGAATTAATCAAACATTAAATAATAAGCATCATTCAGTATATGATCATGTATCATATAATCTATTGTTACAAGGTGTTCCTAAAATATTAGCAATGATAATAAATAATGAAAAACAGTATACTACATCAGAAAAATCAGCAAGATATACACAAATGGAATTAGTTGGAGAAGAAAAACTGTTATATGATAAATGGTTAAATATATTTATTGACAAAATATCAGAAAAATACCCAGAAATGGATGAAAAGAAGGTATTAAAACTTGCACAAGAAAATGCAAGAGGATTAACAAGTGTATTTACAATTACTACAATGGAATATACTACAACATTAAGACAATTAAATAATATTATGCACATGTTTAATGAATATATTGAACAAGAAACAACAAATGAATTTGAAATTAAAATAAAGAAATATATGAAAGAATTTAATGATAATTTACAATATCTATATATTGAAGAGTTATATGATAAATCAAAGAGAAGAAGGTTATCATTGTTTGATAATATGGAAAAACACAATGAAATATATGATGAAGTATATTGCAGTACATATAAAGCGAGTTTTGCGCAACTTGCACAAGCGCAAAGACATCGTACATTAAATTATTCAATAAAAGTCTTAGAAAAACCAGAGTTCTTCACACCAATAATAATTAAAGATGATACAGAACTTTCAAATGATTGGATAAATGATATATCAAAATTAAAAGACAATTATCCTCAATCAATGTATGTAGATGTTTGTGAAAGAGGAACATACGAGGATTTTGCATTAAAGTGTGTAGAAAGATTATGTTCATGCGCGCAACTAGAAATTTCACTTCAAACTCGTGATACATTAGATAAATATTTGGAAGGTGTTAAAAACACTAATAAAGAGGTATATGAATATTTAAAAGATTACGATGTTGGTGGTAGATGTGGAATTAAAGGATATAGATGTTCTACTCCATGTAATTGGGGTGTTAAACAGTTGCAAAGATTAGTATAGGAGAGATAATAATGGACAAAATTGATTTACATATTCATACAAAGTATTCTGATGGAAGTCATACATTAATAGAAATATTACAAATGACGCAAATGAATGATTTGAAATATATTTCAATAACAGATCATGATAATATAGATGTTTATGAGGAATTGAAAGATTTAGATGTATCAAAATATTATAGTGGAAAAATAATACCAGGTATTGAATTAAAAGCTATCTATAATAAAACACCAATTGAAGTATTAGGATATAACTATGATAGACAAAAACTAAAACAATCCAAATGGGTTAAAAATGAAACTAAGCAAAACATACAAAATATATATTTAGAGAAATTAAAGCAATCCGGGAAAAAATTAGGATTAATATTTGATGATGATTTATGTATTAAAGATGGTAATTTTGCTAATAACACATTTTATAATGAAGTTATTAAATGTGAAAGAAATATGGAAATATTGAATAAAATGGGAATAACAAATATTAAAGTATTTTATAGAGATTTTGTTTGCAATCCTAATACACCTTTTTATATTGATGAATCAGAAGTTCAAATGTCTATTTTGGAGGCTGTAGAATTGATACATAGTTGTGGTGGTATTGCACTGCTTGCACATCCATTAGGAACATATTGTGTTGAAAATCCAGAAGAGTTTGTAAAGCAAATAGTTAATTTAGGAATATTAGATGGATTAGAATGTATGCACTCTTGTATAACGAAAGAGCAAAGCGAATTTTTAATGGATTTATGTAATAAGAATAATCTTGTGATGTCAGGTGGAAGTGATTTCCATAGGGAAGAGAGAAATAAACTTACATTTGTTAATTTTGGAAAAGAGCAAATACCACTTAAATTAATAGACAAATTACTAGAAAAGATTGATATAAAAGAAATAAAATAGTTTATAGAAGTATATAATAGTTAAATATATTATATACTTCTATTAATATATTTAACAAATAATGAATATTGATATATTATAAAACATATGGTATAATGTGGATATCAAAAAAATAAATAGTTGGAAAATTTTGAGAAGCTACAAAATAGGAGGTAATTAGTAATGAAAATTACAAATTCAATAAATCGGAAAAAAAGAGGAATTTATTCCTTTAAATGATAATGAGGTAAGAATGTATGCATGTGGTATAACTGTATACGATTTGAGTCATATAGGTCATGCTAGGCAAGCAATAGTATATGCAATGATTACAGATTACCTTAGGTATAGAGGATATAATGTAAAATATGTACGTAATTATACTGATGTTGATGATAAAATTATAAAAAAGGCTAATGAGCTTGGTAAAAATGCATTAGAGTTTTCAAAAGAGCAAATAGACGAAACTGAAAAAGATATGGCTAATTTACATGTTACAGATGCAGATGTAAAAACTAAGGCATCAGAATATATAGAAAGGATTATTAAATTTGTTGAAACACTTGTTGCAAATGGTCATGCATATGCAACAGATAAAGGTGATGTATATTTTTCAGTAAAGACTTTTCCTGAGTATGGGAAATTATCACATAGAAAAATTGATGAACTTTTAAATGGTGTTCGTATAGATTTAGAAGAAGGGAAAAAAGATCCAGTTGATTTTGCATTATGGAAAAGCGCAAAACCTGGTGAGATATATTGGGAGTCTCCTTGGGGAAATGGAAGACCTGGATGGCATATTGAGTGTTCAGCAATGGCGCTAGATACACTTGGAGAAACAATAGATATTCATGGTGGTGGAAGAGATTTGTTATTTCCACATCATGAGAATGAAATTGCACAAACTGAAGCATTAACAGGAAAACAATTTGCTAAATATTGGTCACATTGTGGATTAATTAAAATTAACGGAGAAAAAATGAGTAAATCTCTTGGTAATTCATTAACAATAAGAGATGCACTAAAAATGTATAATTATGAAGTAATTAAATATGTAATGTTCTCAAAACATTATGCATCAGATATGGATTTACTAGATAGTGATTTCCAACTTGCAGAAGGACAATTATACTATTTTTATACAACAATTAAGGCAATGGAGGATTTTATACTTGAAAATAAAGAAAGTGATATATTTGAAATACTAGATGATGATATTGTAAGTTCAATTATACCAAATTTTATTGAAGTTATGGATGACGATTTTAATACATCAGCAGCTATTGCAAATTTATTTGCTATATTTAAATATGTTAATAATATAATAAAAAGTGCAAATAAAGGTAATAAACAAATAGTTGCAAATACTTTAGCTAAAATCTTAAAAGATTTAAAAGAAGTATATTCTATTTTAGGTTTTTTTGGTCAAAGACCAGAACAGTTTATTACAAAAATGAAAGAAAAATATATTGAAAAATTAAATATTGATACAAAATATATTGAGAGTCAAATATTTAGAAGAAGTGAAGCTAAAAAGATAAAAGATTTTGAAACAGCTGATTTGATAAGAAATGAATTAGATGAAAAAGGAATTATTTTAAATGATACAGTTAATGGTACAAAATGGGATGTAAAAGCATTATATAAAATGGATTAATAATAAAAGAAGTTCAGACAAATGGGGACGGAGGCAAATTGTCCGAAATATTTCGGACAATTTGCCTCCGTCCCCATTTGTCTGATTTAACATATTCATCAAAATTTGTCATAAATGTTTGAAAATTATATAAATATAAAATATAATATATTCATAAAGGGGAGATTAAATATGAGAAAAAGTAAAAAGGCTGAATATAAATATAAGATATTTGGAATAGCAGTAATAGCAATTATGGCAGTAATATTTTCAATGTATGGTGATAGAATAAGTACTAATGTAGATAATAATATTAAACAAGATAATATAATAAATGATAATGAATTAAAACAAGATAATGTAATAAATGATAATGAATTAAAACAAGATATGTCTGATTTAAAGATATACTTTTTCGATGTAGGTCAAGCAGATAGTGCATTAATTGTAAATGAAGGAAAAACAATGTTAATTGATGCTGGTAATGAAGCAAATGGTAATCAAATAGTACGTTATTTAGAAAAATTAAATATTGATAAAATAGATTATTTAATTGCTACACATGTACATGCTGACCATATTGGTGGGATGGATAAAGTAATTAATAATATAGATATTGGTAATGTGTATATGCCATATAGTACACATACAACTAAACAATTTGAACAACTAATTACATCAATAGAAAATAAAAATTTGAGTATTACACAAACTAATCT
>CAZFOR010000005.1:0-39682 GCA_964520895.1 uncultured Eubacteriales bacterium
TGGATAAAAATAATAACAATGAAAAGTTAACTAAAGTCGGAATTAACTGGTATCCAGGACATATGGTAAAAACTAAAAGAGAAATAAAAGAAACTCTAAAATTAATCGATATAGTAATTGAATTAATTGATGCAAGAGTTCCTATTTCAAGTACTAATCCAGATATACCTGATTTAGTTGAAAATAAACAAAGGATTATAGTATTAAACAAATGTGATTTAGCAAATGATAAAGAAAATGAAAAATGGATTAAGTACTACAATTCACAAGGAATGAAATGTATTTTAGTTGATTCAATAACTGGAAAAGGTATTAAACAAGTAATTGACACAGTATATGAACTAAATAAAGATAAAGCAGATAAATTGTTAAAGAGTGGTGTTGTAAATAATGCTATAAAACTTGCAATTGTTGGTATACCTAATGTCGGTAAATCTTCCTTTATTAATAGACTTGTAAATAAAGCTATAACAAAAGTTGGTAATAGACCAGGTGTTACAAGGTCTAATCAATGGGTTAGAGTTAATAAAGATATAATATTATTAGATACACCAGGTGTGTTATGGCCTAAATTCGAGGAAGAGATAGGAATACATTTATGTTTTGCAGGTTGTATAAAAGATGAAATAATTGATATTGAAACAATATCATATAAATTATTAGAAAAATTATCTAGTGAATATAAAGAAATGTTATATCAAAGATATAAATTAGATAATGATTTTGTATATAATGATACAATGGAATTATTAGATAAAATTGCTACAAAAAGAGGATGTATATTATCTGGTGGTAGAATTGATTACACAAAAATAGGACATATACTATTAGATGAGTTCCAAACAGGTAAAATAGGTAAAATTACATTAGAAAAAGTTAATTAATTTTGTTTTAAGCATATAAATATCATAAGAGGTGTTTATATGTTAAATAACAAATTTAATACAGTTGAGACTAAAAAAGATATTTTTGAATTATTACCTAAACTAGATTTATATGAAAATTATTTAGAAAAGGATGTTAATTATTTAGAAAATTTATATCCTGAAATATATTATGATATAGGAAAATATTTTGAAGATACATATATTAATGATAAAAAAATAAACTTTACGAATATAAAAATAAATAATATTAATAATGAGATATTTAATCAAATGACATATAATAAAAAACTAGATAAATTATCACAAGACTTATTACATGATATTATTAGGATTGTAATAGTTAATAAGTTAAATAAAATCAGTTAAATAAAGGAATTTTTAAACATTCCTTTATTTTAATTATCAATTGACTTTTTAATATATTTAATGTAAAATACATATGTTAAATAAACAAAACAAGAAAGGGGTAATACTAATTGAATATATGGCATGATATAAATAAAGAAAGAATAAAACCAGAAGCATTTACAGCAGTAATTGAAATAACAAAAGGTGGAAAAAACAAATATGAATTAGACAAAGAAACAGGTATGTTAGCACTTGATAGAGTATTATATACATCAACACACTATCCAGCAAATTATGGATTTATACCATTAACTTATGCAGAAGACGATGATCCTTTAGATGTATTAGTTCTTTGTCAAGAATGTATTGATCCTATGACATTAGTTAGATGCTATCCTATTGGATTAATAAAAATGATAGATAATGGGGATGTTGATGAAAAAATAATTGCAATACCATTAAAAGACCCATCACTTAGTGTATATAATGATATAAGTGAATTACCATCACATTTATTTAATGAAATAGCACATTTTTTTGAAGTATATAAATTTCTAGAGGATAAACATACCGCAATTAAAGAAATTTGTGGAAGAGATGAAGCTATTAAAGTTATAGAAAAATGTATAAATGCATATGATGAAAAATTTTTAAAAGAATAATTAAAAAAGGTTGGGGACGGAAAATGATTTATGAAAAAATATTTTATATATTTGCAATGTTTGTATTTCTAATATACTATATTTGCTTGTTTGTTAGACAAACGAAAAAAGTATTATTACTTAACATAATTACACAAACTATTGCAGTTACAATAATAACACTATCATACATAAAAGCAGAAGAAATAAGTGCTTTTCTTCAAACAGGTGTGTTTGTATTAGGAATATTAATTCCTGTCATATATGCAATTATATTAAAATTTGATGTTAGTTTTGTTGAAACATATTATTTAGTATTAGGTGATATAAACTACTTATTTAAAAAATATGAAATTACAAAAGAATATTTTGAAAAAGCAATAAACTATAAATCAAGTTATAGAGGATATAAAAAATTAGGCAATATTTATATAAAGCTTAAAGATTACAGAAATGCTTTTGATGCATTTGCAAGTGCAGTTGAAATTAAAAAAGATGATTATAAATCATATTATCAATTAGGTTTTATATATGAAGAATTAGGTAAAAGACCAGAAGCTATAACAGTTTTAAATAGTGGGCTTCGTATAAAACCAGATTACACACCTATTTCTAATTTATTGGCAATAATATTATGTGAACAAAATAATTTTAAAGAAGCTTTAAGAGTATATAATGATTCTTTAAAATATAAAGAAGATGATTATCAAACATACTATAATATGGCTGTTATTTATACAAATATAAATGATTATAGATTAGCCCAAGATTATTATAAAAAGGCTATTAGACTAAACAATAATCTATATGATGCATATTTAGGGCTAGGTCAAATATATTTAACAGATAAAAACTTTGATAATGCAGAAAAATGTTTATTTAAAGCCACAAATAAACCAGAATTATATGCAAAGGCATATTATTCATTAGCAAAATTATATGCATTAAGATGTGAAGAAGGTAAGGTAGTAAGTTGTTTAAAACTAGCTATAGATAATGATACTTCATATACACAAAAAGCTTTAGATGATCCTCTTTTTAGTAATATAAAAGACTTTATTATAGGACTTAATATAATTACAAATATGGAAAATGGTGTAGATATTGATAATATTACAAACATAGATAGTGATTTAAATGAAGATTTAGATGTAAAAAATGAAAAGAGCAAACTTTCAGAAAGTGATATTTTAGTTAATAATACAATTGATGATTTAGAAGATGTGAAAACAAAAGATATTAGTCAAGTTATGATTGATCTTAACAAGAAAAAATAGTAATAAGTTTATGAGATTTTAATATTATAGATATATAGGAGATGATATTTTATGAAAATAAAAAGTATTAGTTTTATTGGTGGGGATATGAGAATTATCCATTTAATAGAGATATTCTCTAAATGTGAATATAATATTAAAATTTTTGGATTTGATAAGTATGAGTTTTCAAATGAGAAAATAACTATTTGTGATAATTTATCAGATACTGTAATTGATGCAGATGTTATAATAGGTCCTACTCCATTTACAAGTAATGGAGAGACTATTAATACACCATTTAGTTTGGCACAAATTAAAATACTTGATTTAATTGAATTAATGAATTCAAATCAAATACTAATAGGTGGAAGATTTGATTCAAATATACAAAATCTATTTAAGGAAAACAATATTAATGTAATAGATATATTAGCTAGAGAAGAATTTGCTGTGCTAAATGCAATTTCAACTGCAGAAGGTGCAATACAAATTGCAATGGAACAATTACCATATACATTACATAATTTTGATGTTTTAGTTTTGGGTTTTGGTAGAATAGGAAAAATACTTTGTAAAATGTTAGAAGGAATTGGTGCTAATGTTTATTGTGAAGCTCGTAAATACTCAGATATTGCTTGGATAAAAGCATATGGATATAATGCAATACATTTTAATGATTTAGATAAAAATATACCTAAATTCAAATTAATAATTAATACAGTTCCTTTTGTATTATTTGATTCAAATAGAATTGATAAACTAGATAAAGAAACTATTTTTATTGATTTAGCATCTAAACCAGGTGGTATTGATATGGAATATGCAAAACAAAAAGAAATTAACACAGTATTAGCATTATCACTTCCAGGTAAAGTAGCTCCTTTTACAGCTGCAACACATATTAAAGAAACTATTGATAATATTTTTAAAGAATTAAAATAGAGAGGATAGATGATACAAATGACAATTTTTCAATCAATTTTTTTAGGAATAATACAAGGGCTAACTGAGCTATTACCAATATCTAGCTCAGCCCATTTATTTTTGATACCATGGTTTTTAAAATGGAATATACCAGAATATTTTGATGTAGCACTTCATGCTGGTACATTACTTGCGATAGGGATATTCTTTTTTAATGACTGGATTAAATTAATTGTAGGCGGATTTAAAACATTAAAAGGTGAAAAAAATAACGAAGGTAAAATGTTTTGGTACATAGTACTTGCAACTATACCAGGTGGTGCAATAGGGTTTTTATTAGACCATTATGCAGAAGAATTATTAACAAAACCTTTAATTATAGCAATAGCCTTAATTGTAATGGGTATACTATTATATATAATTGATTCTAAATGTAAAAGTGAAACAACATATGAAAATATGAGTTTAAAACAAACATTTTTAATTGGTTTATCACAAGCATTAGCATTTATTCCAGGTGTTTCTCGTAGTGGTGTAACTATGACAACAGGTAGATTATTAGGTGTTGATAGAGAAAGTGCTGCAAAGTATTCATTTATGTTATCTGCACCGATAGTATTAGGTGCAACATTATATAAATTTAAAGATTTTGTATTTGATATACCATTTTTTATAGGTGTTATAACAAGTTTTGTTGTAGGTATTTTTGTTATTAAATTCTTGTTAGAATATCTTAAAAAAGGTAGTTTTAAAATGTTTGCAATTTACAGAGTAGTAATAGGGCTTTTAGTTATATTATTACTATTTATATAATTACTAAGGAAAGGAGAGTATGATATTAGATAATATATCATACAATAGTAAAATGACAGAAATAATCGATGGAAAAGCTATATCAAAAAAAGTATTAGAAGAATTAAAAACAGAAGTGGACAAGCTAAAAGAAAAAAACATAATACCTTGTTTAGCAGTAATATTAATAGGAAGTGATCCAGCTTCTAAAATATATGTTAAAAACAAAGAAAATGCTTGTAATAAAATAGGTGTTGAGTCTAAGCAATATAATTTAGATGAGAACATAAAAGAAGAAGAACTATTAGATTTAATAAATAAGCTTAATAATGATGATAGTATTGATGGTATTTTACTTCAAAGTCCAATACCAAAACATCTAAATATAGCAAGAGCATTTGCAAAAATAGCACCAAATAAAGATGTTGATGGGTTTAATCCTGTAAATGTAGGTATGTTATCAATGGGATTTCCAGTATTTATACCATGTACACCACTTGGTGTTATGAGATTACTAAAAGAATACAATATTGAAATTGAAGGTAAAAACTGCACAGTTATTGGTAGAAGTAATATTGTTGGTAAACCTATGTCAGCATTAATGTTAAATAAAAATGCTACTGTTACAACATGTCATTCTAAAACAAAAGATTTAAAAGAAGTTTTACTAAATTCAGATATAATTGTATCAGCTGTTGGTAAACCTGAATTTATTACATCAGATATGATTAAAAAAGATGCTGTTTTAATAGATGTAGCTATTACAAGAAGTGAAGATGGTAAACTTTATGGAGATTTTGATTTTGATAATGTAAAAGAATTAGCTTCATATATAACACCTGTTCCTGGTGGAGTAGGGCCTATGACAATATCAATGCTTATGAATAATGTTATATTAGCTTGCAAAAATAGGAGATGATGATATATTATGTCTTCAAATAGAAGAATAGGTACTAGAAATAGATTTGAATTTAAAAGAAATTATATTATACCACTAGTTTGTATCATTATAACGTGTATAAGCATTATAACATGTACAGTAATAGTTATAAATGTAAAAAATGAGGCAAACAATTTTGCTGTAAATACAAATACAAATATTGTTCAAAGTAGTGAGGAATTAAAATCAGAAGAAAAAATTCAAATTAATTCATTAATATCATATATAATGAGTAATTTGGATGCAGGTAAATCTTTAAATGACAGTTTTTCAAAATTTACTTTGACATGTAAATATTATGGTATAGATAATAATTATTCTATTATACCAAATGAGCATATTGATAAGGTTGATGCTGAGCTATATAGAGAATTAAATTATGTGTATTTTGCAGACTATAAAGAAGAATATAAATATATAAAGAAAGCAGATTTTGAAAATACATATAATAAATTGTTTAGTAAACAAACATTTGATGCATCTAATTATTCAAAATACTATATTGATTCATTAGATGGTTATTTAGTACCTAAAAATACGGATATATATGAAAATGTTGCATATAAATTAGATAAAATACAAAAAAACAGTGATGATAAATATATAGCAAATTTTGCAGAGGTTAATATGTACAAGTTATATGAAGGGAAAACGATTGATGAAATAGATAGTTATTTAGCTTCTGATAAAATAGATTCGAATTTTACAACAGGAAATGTATTAAATGTTTATTTGGTAAAACAACAAGATATATTTGTTTTTGATAGTTATACTATGTAGTAGAGGTGTTTTATGAAAAAGAAAAAAGTATTTAAAATATTAGCAATTATATTTACTTTATTAACATTAATAGCAGCAATATATTCAATAATATCAGGAAAGTATTTAATAATAGTATTTATATTAATGCTAATTACATTGATGTTCCAATATAACTATTTCTTATGTATTAAAAAGAAATAAGAGCTACTAACAATATTATAGGTACAAGCTTTAAAATATGGCTTGTTCCTTTTTTGTATCTTGGTAGCTCTATTTTTAATTTAGCTAAATTATATAACATTTGCAAACAAATATAACAGTTGATTTTTACCACATTTAGTGATATAAATAATGTGGTGATAAAATGAGTATTAATATAATAAACGGAAAAAGTAGAGTTGGAAAAACAACTTACATATATAATAAAATAAAAGAAAACTATGATTTTAATACAAACAATAATATTAAATCATTTGTTATTGTTCCAGAGCAATTTGGACTTACTGCAGAGGAGAACTTATGCTCATTTTTAGGTAAAAACGGATTACTGGGAATAGAAGTATTAACATTTAAGCGAATGAGCTATAAGGTGTTTAATGAATTAGGAATAAATATCAAACATATATCAGATGTTGGTAAAAAAGTCTTGATATATAACATATTAAAGAAAAATCAATATGCGATATTTAATTCAAATAACAAAGGAACTATTGAAAGTATATTAGATATATTTTCTGAATTTGACAGATACAATATTGATGTAGAGCAAGTTAAAGAAATTAAATATGATAATAGCTATTTAGAAAAGAAAATGAATGATTTAATTAACATATATGAAAAATATACAGAAAAACTATCAGATAACCTATTTGATTCAAATAATGATTTAGATGTGCTATATAATAACATACAAAAAAGTAATTTATTGAAAAATTGTAATATATATATAGATGAATTTTATGGATTTACAAACCAGGAATATGATATTATATGTGAGCTTGCTAACTACAACAATATATATATTACATTTTGCGTAGATGATGAAAAGGTTTCAGATAACCCACTAGATATATATAACATAAACAAACAGGCATATAGTAAATTTATACGACTTTGCGCTGAGAAAGGTTTAAAAATTGATAACCAAGTTACATTACAAAAAGATAATGAAATAGATAAAACAGATAATACATTAAAACATTTACAAAATAATATATTTAACTATCCATATAAAGAATATAAATATATTAATGAAAATATTGAAAAAGATAAAATAAATATATATGCATGCACAAACCAATATAATGAGATAGAAAATTTAGCGCAAAGCATAGTTAAAAACATACAAGCAGGGTATAGGTATAATGATATTACAGTAATTACAAGAGATGTTTCAAAATATTCTGATTTGATATGGGGGATATTTACTAAATATAATATTCCATATTTCTTAGATTTAAAAAAAGATATTATTGATAATCAAATATCAACAGTTATATTTTCACTACTTGATATAGCGATATCTAATTTTAGTTATCAATCAGTTTTTGCATATTTAAAAACAGGTTTTTTAGATATTGATATTGATGATATATATCAATTAGAAAATTATGCAATTAAATGGGGTATAAAAGGATATAAATGGCTAAATAGCTTTACATATGGATCTGATGAGAATAACAAGGAAAAAGTGCAGGAATTAGAGAAGATAAATAATATTAGAGAAAAAGTTATTACACCATTAATTAATTTTAAAAAAGATATTGAAAAGGCTAAGATCTCAAAAGATATAGTTAAAGTACTTTATACCTTTTTATCTCAAAATAACATTGCACAAAGTATAGAAAATAAAATAAGTGAATTTAGACAAAAAGGATTAACAGAAATAGAAAAAGAATATTTAAATCTATGGAACTACTATATTGATGTATTCGAGCAATTGACAATTAGTTTAGATAATGAACAAATTGATTTAAAAGAATTTAAGAATGTGTTAGAAATAGGGCTTTCTAATACTCAAAAAGCATTTATTCCGTTATTTAAAGACTTAGTATTAATAGGTGATATTGATAGGACAAGAACTAGAGATACTAAAATAATATACTATATTGGTATGCAAAATGGTACATTTCCAATTAGTTTTTCAAGTGAAGGTAATTTAACAGATAATGATAGAGAATTTCTACTATCAAATAATGTATCACTTGCTAAAACTACTAAACTTAGAACATTAGAGGATGAGTTTAATATATATAAATCATTAACTATGGTAACTGATAATGTTAATTTTTCATATATATTAAATGATTTAGATGGAATAAGTTATAGACCCTCATATTTAATTAGTAAAATAAAGAAAATATTTAACCTTCAAGAATATATTGTTGATAATGAATATATTATTAAACCATATCTATATAACTCAAAGGTTAATTTTGAAAATATAATTAATAAAAATGAAAATGAGCTTTTAAAATGGTATATTGAATATAATCCAAGATTATATAATACATATTTAGATATATGTAGATTTCAAACAAATATGAAATTACAATTATCTAAGCAAAACATAGATACACTTTATGGTGATATTTTAAACACTTCTATATCAAGATTAGAAGAATATACTAAATGTCCATACAGTTTTTATTTGAAATACTGTCTGAAAGTAAAACAAAGGGACATATTTTCGGTTAAAATGATAGATATAGGTAACATTAACCATAAAGTATTAGATGAGTTTTTTTCGTATGTTATTAATGAAAATATAGATATATTAAATTTAACTAATGAGCAAACTAATAAAATAGCCTCAGATATAATTGAAGATGTTTTCGATAATATGGATAATAGTATGATTAAAAATGCAAAGAATTTTAATATATTAAAATATAAACTAAAAAACACTTTATTAAAAGCAATTTGGGTCTTAGTACTACAAATTAAAAATAGTAGTTTTAGACCAATAGGTACAGAAGTGGAGTTTGGTGATAATAAACAATATCAAAAAATATCAATAACTTTGGATAATGGTAAAAAGGTTAACTTAACAGGAAAAATTGATAGAATAGATATAGCTGATACAAAAGATGGTAGATATATTAGAATAATAGACTATAAATCATCAAATAAATCAATTGATATACCAGATATATATAATGGACTTAATTTGCAACTAATTACATATTTAGATGCAACTACTCAAAATACTGATATTATACCTGGTGGAATATTGTATTTTAAAATTGATAATCCAATTGTATCAACAAAATCTGATATTGATATAGATAAATTAGAAAAGGAAATATTAAAACAACTTAGATTAAATGGTTTAATTTTAAATGATAAACAATTAATTAAGCATATGGACTATAATATTGATAAAACCTCTGATTTAGTTAATATAAAGATTAACGAAGATGGTATATCTACAAATAAAAATGCTGTTACACTTAATGATTTTTACGAACTACAAAAACAATCTAAGATAATACTTAAAAAAATATCTGATGAAATAATGTCTGGTAAAATAGATGTAATGCCATATTGGAAAAACAAGAATATGTATGGATGCAGGTATTGCGAATATAACAGTATATGTAAATTTGATAGTAAAAATGAAAAATGTAAGTATAACATAATAAAGTAAAACCGAATCAATTATTGATTCGGTTTTACTACAACTACTATTTCTTTTTGTTTTGCTCCCAAGTGTAACATCCTTTAAAATCATTACACCGGTAAGATGAATGATGAATATCACCTCTAGATTTACTGCATGAAACCATACCTTGCTCAGCAGGGTGTCCACTAGCACATACACTACAACATTCATGTGTAATAGGTGATGTATTTAATCCACATCCAGTTGCCTCATTCCAGGTTAAATCACATATACCATCTGCATCCTTCACAGTTACTCATAATCTTTTCTCCTTTCTAAAAATTAGATTTGGATTTTATTTATTTTTTGCCAAATCAATTATATCACTTTACATAATTATTTTCAATATTAGTATAAAAATTGATTAGAATTAGTTATCTTTTAATAGCAATACAAAACTTATACTTGTATGTTAAAAATTCAAAATAATTACTTGAAAAAAACTATATATAATGATATTATATTAAGGTCAGTGATGTATGAACAATAATTGCAATAACTAGTATTGGTATATAATAAATACATTAATGATAGAATAAATGATAACAAAATGATAAAATATGCCATAATAAATGATAGGAGATGATTTAAATGAGTATTACAAAAGAACAAATTAAACATATTGCTAATTTAGCTAGTTTAAATTTTTCAGAAGAAGAATTAGAAAAATATTTAGTAAATATGAATGATATAGTCGATTTTGCAAATCAGTTAGATGAATTAAATACTGATAATGTTGAAATTACTACATCAATATTAGGTGAATATAATATATTTAGAAAAGATATTGAAAAAGCATCTTTTGATAGAGAGTTATTATTAGAAAATGCACCAGATGTACAAGACGGAATGTTTAAAATACCAAAAGTAATAGGAGGTTAAAATAATGGATTTAGTTAAATTAACAATACATGAATTAAAACAAAAATTGGTGAATAAAGAAATTACTAGTTTAGAATTAACAAAACTATATTTAGAAAGAATAAAAAGCATTGACCCAAAAATCAAATCATATATTACTATATGTGAAGATTCTGCTTTAGAAAAATCAAAACAGGTTGATGAAAAAATAGCAAAAGGAGAAAAACTAGGAGAATTAGCAGGTATTCCAATAGCACTTAAAGATAATATTTGTACAAAAGGAATAAAAACTACATGTGCTTCAAAAATGCTAGAAAATTTCATACCACCATATGATGCAACAGTAATTGAAAAATTAGAAAATGAAGATGCAGTTATATTAGGTAAATTAAATATGGACGAGTTTGCAATGGGAGCATCAACTGAAAGGTCAGCATTTTTTAATACACATAATCCTTGGAATTTTAACAAAGTCCCAGGAGGATCTAGTGGTGGTTCAGCAGCATGTATTTCAGCTGATTTAGCAGCTGGAGCATTAGGAAGTGATACAGGTGGTTCTGTTAGACAACCAGCTGGTTTTTGTGGTGTTGTAGGTGTTAAACCAACATACGGATTAGTATCAAGATATGGATTAGTTGCTTTTGCATCATCATTAGACCAAATAGGACCATTATCAAAAGATGTTACAGATGCAGCTATAATGTTAAATGTAATTTCAGGTAAAGATGAAAGAGATACTACATCAGCAAATGTTGATAAAAAAGACTACACTAAATCATTAGTTAAAGATATTAGTGGATTAAAAATTGGTGTACCAAAAGAATATTTAGGTGATGGTACAGATGAAGATGTAAATAAAGCTATAAAAGATGCAATTTTATTATTTGAATCTTTAGGAGCAACAGTAGAGGAATGTAGTATACCAAATACTAAATATGCTCTTCCAACATACTATATAATGGCTTGTGCAGAAGCTAGTGCAAATTTAGGAAGATATGATGGTATTAAATATGGTTATAGAACTAAAAATTATGAAACATTAAAAGATATATATACAAATTCAAGAAGTGAAGGTTTTGGAGAAGAAGTAAAAAGAAGAATATTATTAGGAACATATGTATTATCATCAGGATATTATGATGCATATTACAAAAAAGCACAAAAGGTTAGAACATTAATAATTAATGATTTTAAGAAGGTTTTTGAAAAATATGATTTACTAGTAACTCCAACATCTCCAACAACTGCTTATGATATTAATGCAAAAGTAAATGATCCAGTACAAATGTATTTAGCAGATATATGTACTGTTTCAATAAATATCGCAGGTGTACCTGCCATATCAATTCCTTGTGGATTTGATAAAGACAATATGCCTATTAGTATGCAACTAATAGGTAAACACTTTGATGAAGAAACTTTATTAAAAGTTGCATATACATATGAACAAAATACTAAATGGCACACTATGAAGCCAGAATTGGAGGTATAGACATGGATTATGAAGTAGTAATGGGGTTAGAAGTTCATGCAGAACTTGCAACAAAAACAAAAATATATTGTGGTTGTTCAACAAAATTTGGTAGTGATCCAAATACTCATTGTTGTCCAGTATGTACAGGTATGCCAGGTGCACTACCAGTATTAAACGAAAAAGTTGTAGAATATGCTGTAAAAGCAGGACTTGCAATGAATTGTGAAATTGCAAGAGATAGTAAACAAGATAGAAAAAATTATTTTTATCCAGATTTACCAAAAGCATATCAGATATCACAATTTGACATGCCACTTTGTGGAAGAGGTAATATAGAAATAGATGTAAATGGTACTAAAAAAAATATAGGAGTCACAAGAATACATATAGAAGAAGATGCTGGAAAACTTAATCATGATGAATATGGTGGTGGAGCATTAGTTGACTTAAATAGAGCATGTGTACCTTTGATAGAAATAGTATCAGAGCCAGATATTCGTTCAGCAGAAGAAGCAAGAGCATATGTAGAAAAAATTAAATCAATACTAGAATATTTAGAAGTATCTGATTGTAAAATGCAAGAAGGTTCTTTACGAGCAGATATAAACTTATCAGTTAGAAAAAAAGGTGAAACTAAATTTGGAACAAGAACTGAAACTAAAAATTTAAATTCTTTTAAATCAATAGTAAGATGTATTGAATTTGAAGCTGAAAGACAAATTGAGTGTTTAGAAAATGGTGAGGAAATTTATCAAGAAACAAGAAGATGGGATGATGATAGAGGTATAGGATATGCTATGAGAGATAAGGAAAATGCTGATGATTATAGATATTTCCCAGAACCTGATTTATCATTAATTAAATTGTCAGAAGAGTATATAAACAATCTTAAAGATAATTTACCAGAAATGCCTGATAGTAGAAAAGCTAGATATATTAATCAACTTGGACTTCCAGAATATGATGCTAATATAATTACAGCATCTAAAAAACTTGCAGATTTCTTTGAAAAAGCAGTAGAAAAATCAGGTAATGCTAAATCAATTAGTAACTGGATAATGGGTGATTTAACAAGATTAATGAGTGAAAAAGAACTTGAAATAGATAATATTTTAATAAAACCAGAACAATTAGCTAGTTTAGTTGAATTTATTGATAATGGTAAAATTAGTTCTGCTATAGCTAAAAAGGTATTTGATGAAATGTTTGAAACAGGAAAAGATCCAGAGAGCATTATAAATGAAAAAGGATTAGTACAAATATCAGATGAAGGTGCAATCAAAGAAATAGTAGTAAAAGTTCTAGATGCAAATCCTCAATCAATTGCAGATTTTAAAGCAGGTAAAGATAAAGCTTTAGGATTTTTAGTTGGACAAGCAATGAAAGAAAGTAAAGGTAAAGCAAACCCTCAATTATTAAATAAATTATTTTTAGAAGAATTAAATAAATAATATATATATTAAGGATAGGTAAATAATAATGAATATTGGAATAGATTTAGATGATACTATAACAGATATATTTGAACATAAATTAGCTTTTGCATATAAATATGATATAGAAAAGTTTGGTGGAAATAACTTAATAGATCCATTAAAGAGAAGAACAAATCAAATGTTTAATTGGAGTAAGCAAAATGATTTTGACTTTTTTAAAGATGGATATCTTGATAAACTTAAAAATGTTAAACCAAGGATATTTGCAAGAGATATAATTAACAAATTATATGATGAGGGTAATAACATATATATTATTACAGCTAGATCTAATCATTTTTTTGATGATGCCTATTTACAAACGAAAGAGTATTTGAATAAAAATGAAATAAAATATACTGATGTAATTTATGGTATGAATGAAAAAGAAAATACATGTATGGAGTATAAAATAGATGTATTTATTGATGATAGTGAAAAACATTGCATAAATGTATCAAATTTAGGAATAAAAACATATCTTTTTACTACAATGAGAAATTTAAATTTTGATATAGAAAATACAAAGATAGAAAGAGTATTTTGCTGGACACAGTTGTATGACAAAATATTAAAAAATATGTAGGAGGGGATATAATGGTTGGTATATTGTTTATTGCTTTGGTTATTTATGTAATACTATATTATGATTTACTTTCTAAATATAAGAAACTTAAAATATCGAACGGAAAATTAAAAAGAAAGATAAAGAAACTAAACGAGCAGTTTGGGATTGTCGATGTAAAAAAAGAAATACATGGACAAGTTAATTTCAATAATCTTGATGTAGTAAATGAGAATAAAGAGGAAGGTTCTGTAATTCAAAAAATAGAAGTTGAAAATATTGTTAATGAAAATAAAAGTATGGTTAAAAAGGATACAAAAATAAACTGGCTTTTTGGAATTGGTATATCACTTGTTTGTTTAACATATTTTGTTTTGTTAAATACAACATGGGGTATGATTTCTGACATTACTAAATGCATATTAGTCGTATTGTTTTCCTTAGTATTTTTCTTATCAAGTAATATACTAGATAAGCTAATTAAAGCACCAAAAGCTACAATGGTTTTTTGGTCTTTAGGATTAATATATGTTCCGTTTTCATTAATTGCAATATTTGGTTTTGGACTCTTAGGTGATTTTTTATCATTTAGTGGGCAAGGTGCAAATTTATGTTTAGCTACAATTGCCCTAATATCATTTGCACTTAATTTGTTAAGTAGTGTTAAGTTTAAAAATGCATTTTTTGTATGGTTATATGTGTTATCTGAATTCTTAACTATATTACTAGGAATTAGAATTTTCTCTATAGATAATAGTATTCTATTTTTAGTAATGTCAGTTTATACATGTGTAGTAGTATTAATTAGCAATTATTTAAAACAAAAAACAGATTTACAATATATATTTACTGTTTATGATATTTATAAGAAGATAATATTAGTAGCATTTAACATTTTAACTATTTCAAATATTGTTGGTTTGTTATTTAATAAAGTAAACATATATACAACATTAGCTGGAATTATAATAGTTTTAATTGATATATTTATAGCATGCAAAGAAAAAGAAACAGTATACTTTAATTTAGCTATATATACACTATTAGTTAATGTATTATGCTTGTTTAATCTAATAACAATTCTACATACATTTAATATATATTTACTTGTTATAGCTGTATATACAACAATAATGAATTTAATTAGCATGTATATTAAAAATAGTGAAAATACTAATTTATGCATATTTGAAAAATCAATTAATATATTTTCATATATTTCAGTTGTATTTTGTAGTTTAAGTATGTTTGGCAACAATGTTATATCTTTAATAACTTTATTAGTAGTTATATTAAATACAATAAGAAATGTATATATTAGTAAAAACTCTATTTTTTCATATTTGTTGGTATTTCAAATAATGTTTAGTGTAGTAACTTTATTTGAATGTATAATTCCAGATATACCATATGGATATATAACACTTGCAATTTTATCAATTATATATGTTTTAACAGTTTTAAATTATGACAATGATAAATTGAAATATTTTAGAAGCGGGTTTATAATACTAATACCAATATTGACATTTATCGAGTTTTTATCAAATTACAATATTTTTGCATCAGTAAGAGATTTACAGTTTTATATTGATAAATTTGTATATATAATAGCTACTCTTTTGATGTATATTTTAGCATATATTAAAATTTCTAATAAGATTTATACAACTGTTGTAAAATATTTTATTTCAACATTAACATACATTTTACTAATAGTTATATTTAATACATTAACAAGTCTTAATCTAGTATTAGTACTTACTATATCTTCAAGTATAATGACAGGATTATTTATCATATTTAGATATATTTATAAACCTTTAGAAACACCTTTTAATATTTTTTCTAATATATCAATATTAGTAGGTATTTTTGCAACAATGATATTTGGAAAAAATTATATGTTATGGTATTATATAGTAGTATTTTTAGTATATCTATATAATTCAGTAATACAAAAACAAAACAGTAGTGATTTATCAAATGTTTTTAAATTAGGATATTTATTAGTAAGTAATTTAATAATATATACAATTTTAAATATATTTGAAACAAGATTTGATATTAATTATTTAACAAACTATTCAATATTTATATCAATATTGATAATTTCAATATCATTATTTATAAATAATAAAAAAATGAGTAAATTGTTAACTTGGTATTTAGGAATATTTAATGTTATTTCAGCAATTAGTTTAATAGCAATACCTAATAATAACTTATTTATATCGTTATTGCCATCTGTTTCATATATAACATTATTATTTATGCAAATACAATATTTAGATAAACCTTTAACAGATGTGTATAAGGCAGTAATATATGTCTTGCTACTACTACCATATAACATTTTAATTAATCATTTTGATATAAATTTAGTAGTATTAAATTGTACAATATATATATCAATACTATATTTAATAACTAGAACAATATTAATAAATTATATAAAGAATAAAAAATCTATTGAAGTTATAGAATTAATATCACTAATACTAATATATATAATAGGATTAGTTAGTTCTATAGTAACATTTAATCAAGCTATTTTATTCGATTTATTACTTGCAATAATAATTGTATATTCATTTATTAAACAAGAAAATTACATGTTTAAATGTACAAGTGTTTCATTTATATTAATTGTATTTATACAAACAAAATTAGTTGATTTTCCTGTAATATGGCTAATATGCCTATTATTATTTGGAATAGGATTTATTTCATTTGCAACAGTAAATGAAATAAAAAAGAAAAAAGAGATAAATAAGGAATAATAAAAAATATTATATGCCATTAGAAGAACTTAAGTAAACAATTCTCGAAATCAAGTATATGTAATATCATTATTTATACTTGATTTTTTTATGTTATTTATTGATTATTTAACTTGTATTTTTTATACATATATTATAGAATATACATATAAAAAAATATTAGTAACAAATTTAAAATACAAAGAATAAATTAATATATAATTACATGAAAGGGGATTTTTTTATTGGATAAATTTAAAGAAATAAGACCAATTGTTCTTGGCATTATAAAAAAGGATAACAAAATATTAGCTATGAAAGGTGAAGGATACTATAGATTACTAGGTGGTGGAGTAGAATTTTTAGAAACATTAGAGACTGCACTAAAAAGAGAGTTTAAAGAAGAATTAAATACAGATATAAAAATAAATAAATACATAGGCTTTGAAGATAATATATTTGTATATAAAGGGAAAAATGCACATGAACATATGTTTGTTTATGATATTGAAATATTAGACGAATATAAAGAGGTATATGAGTTTGATGAAATAGATATGAGTGGTAACATAATACACAATACTGCTGTTTGGGTTGATGTTGATGAATTGAAACAAAAAAGGTCGATAATTTATCCTGAAATCACATTAAAATATATTTAAAGGAGTGTTAATTTTGGATAAATTAAAAGTATATAATGAACTTAAAGATAAATTTAATCAGATATATTTAGACGAAAGTATGAAAAAACATACATCATTTAAAACAGGTGGAAATGCAGATATATTAATAAAACCTGAAAATGTTAATGAAATACAAGAAATATTTAATTATTGTGATACAAATACTATTCCACATTTAGTTATTGGAAATGGAACCAATTTATTAGTTAAAGACAGTGGGATAAGGGGTGTAGTTATTAAATTAAGTAATAACTTAAATTCATATAAAATTGAAGGAGAATACATCACAGCAGGTGCTGGTACATCAGTAATTGCTTTATCAAATGAAGCATATAACAATGGACTTGGGGGATTAGAATTCGCATGTGGAATTCCTGGAACATTAGGTGGTGCAATTAAAATGAATGCAGGATGTTTTAAAGGCGAAATGAGTGATGTAGTATATAAAACTAAGTATTTAGATGAAAATAACGAGATACAAGAAATAACAGAAAATTTACATAGATTTGAGTATAGAAAAAGTATTTTTCATGAAAATGAAAAACTAATAATATTAGAATCAACTTTAAAATTATATAAAAAAGACAAACAAGAAATTAAGGAAATAATGGAGCATAACAATTCTGTAAGAAGAGAAAAACAACCAACTGCTATGCCAAGTGCAGGTAGTTCATTTAAAAGACCTGAAGGATATTTTCCAGGGCAATTAATTGAGGATTGTGGTCTAAAAGGATATAAAATAGGAGGAGCAGAAGTATCAACATTACATGCTAATTTTATTGTTAATTCAGGTAATGCGACATCAAAAGATGTTTTAGATTTAATGGATTATGTTAAACAAAAGGTAAAAGAAAAATTTAATGTACAGTTAGAAGAAGAAATCCAAATAATAGGAGAAGATTAATATATGAAAGAATTTTTTAAATGGTTAAATCCCAATATTAAAATGAAAAGATGGCTTATTGCAATATTTATAGGTGCAGTTATTTTCGGATATGCAATTAGCAATTTACTTATAAAGAGTGAAATAACTCTTGGTGCTTTAATAATTACAATAGTGTTATTTGTTTTAGGTGCAAGTTTAATTATAATATCATTTATGTTTGCACAATCTAAAACATTAGAGTTAGTTACAGGTGTTAATACGATAGCAGAAAGTTTAAATAATAATGAACTTGCAAGACTTTTTAAAGATAAAAATCTGTATGAAAAGAATCCAAAGGTATGTATAATTGGGACAGGAATAGGTGTTTCAAGTATAATAGAAAGTGCAAAAAAATATTCGAATAATATTTCGGTCCTAACACCTTTTTATGAAAATGATATTAAAAATTCAATAATTAGTTTGTCAACAAATACTGATTTAATGAAACATTTATTTGAAAATGGATATATGCTTAAACAAATTGAAAGTTTTAAAAATGAATTTGGTAATTATGAAGAAGGTTTAAATAAATTATCAAGTATATTGAGTTTAAATGGCAATGTTATACCACTTACATTTGATGATATATCATATAAGGTGAAATTGTCAGATGGGATAGAGCTTTCTAGTAATAATGACGATATTGCAAAAATCAATGTTGAAAGAGGGACAAGTATTAAAGAGTTGTTTTTAGAAAATAGTTGTAAATTAACCGAAAATGCAAAACTAGCTATTAGAAAAGCTGATATTATAATATTTGCACCATGTAAATTATACAGTGAATTAATTCCAATGCTAAAAATTGATGACCTAGATAAATTATGTAAAAAAGCTAAGGCTAAAATTGTATACTTTAATAACATTGTTACTGTATCTGGTGAAACCACTTTTTATGATGTATTTGACCATATACAAGCCATATATGATAATACTGAAAAGAATTTTATTAATTATTGTGTATGTGATAAAGGAAACATTTCATTTAAAAGAATTGTTGAAGAATATGATAATTCTACAACTGAACCAGTAAAATACAATAAAGACAAATTTGAAGAATCAAAAATAAAAGTATATTATAAAGATTTAGCTATAATTGATACAAATAACGATATAGTATATAATTCAAAAAAAGTATCAAATGTACTTGCAGATATATTATCAAATAATAAAAAATAATATATAGGAGGTATTTTTATGAAAAGGAAAATTGTTATTTGTATTTTGGTAATTATTATTTTAGGTTTATTATCTAATTTAATTTATATGTTGTTTTTTGATGATGTTAAAATAGTTCAGCAATCATCATCAAAGATAGCTTATCCAAAAGTTAAATCGACTACTATTGTAACACATAATTATTTTGGTAACATTACTAATCCAATAACAAGAATAAATAGTGTTAATGATCTTAATACATATACACAAGAGTTTGATGATGATGAGTTAAAGAAAAAGCTAAATGAATATGATGATAAATATTTTAATACAAGAGTGTTAATTATAGTTGCTATTCAAGAAAATAGTGGCTCAAATTATAATAGTGTTGATGATGTTGTAATTGTTGAAGACAATATTTTAAACATATTAACTAAAAGGAATGTACCAGAAGTAGGAACAATGGATATGGCTATGAATTATTTAATTATAGAGATTCATAAATTATCAATGGAAAATATTAATGAAATAACATTAAATGGGACATTTATGTAATAGATAGTTATATAATTTTTCAGACAAATTGCATACGTCCCCATTTGTCTGAATTACAAAGGAGAAGATAAAAATATGATATATACTAAGAAATATTTTAATTCATTTGAAGAAGGAACAGATAAACAATGGCTAGTAACAAATGGTATAGGAGGGTTTGCATCATCTACTATTGTAGGTTGCAATACTAGAAAATATCATGGACTGTTAATAGGTCCTAAACAAATACCATATATGAGAACATATTATGTTTCAAAATTAAATGAAACAGTTATAATTGATGATGTTAGTTATGATATATCTACTAATGAATGTGATGGATATATTTCAAAAGGATATCAATATCAAACAAGTTTTGAAAAAGAATATTTCCCAACATTTGAATATACAGTTAAAGATATAACTATAAAAAAACAAATATCTATGGTTTATCTAGAAAATACAACAGTTATTAAATATGTTATTGAAAATAAAGGGAAACAAGCTAAAATGGAGTTTTGTCCATTAGTTAATTATAGAGATTTCCATAGTACTAATAATCAATTTGTGGAATTTTCACAAATTGAATTTGATGAAACTGATAATAAAAGTAATATTAAAATAATATATGACACAGAAAACAATTTATATATTAATTCAAATTGTAATGAGTATTTAGAGTTTAAAGATACAAATTTCAATAATATGTATTATAGAGTAGAACAGCAAAGAGGACTAGATTGTATTGAAAATCATTTTATTCCAGGTGTGTTTACAGCTATGCTTCCAGAAAAAGAAACAATTGAAATATATTTTAGATTAAGCACACATTATAAAAAAGATATTGATTTAGATTATATAGATAATGTTTTTCAATATGAAAAATTAAGACAAATTGAGTTAGTTGAAAAAGCTAGATTAAATGACCAATATGCTAATAAATTAGTAGTTGCAGCAGATCAGTTCGTTATAAAAGAAGATGATGATGAATACGGAATAATAGCAGGATATCCATGGTTTGACGAATGGGGTAGAGATACTTTTATTGCTTTTGAAGGCTTATTACTTGTAACTAAAAGATTTGATATAGCCAGAAGTGTGTTGTTATCTAATGTAAAACATATAAAAGATGGAATTATGCCAAATACATTTAATAATTACACAGGTGAAGGGTTATATAATTCAGTTGATGCAGGTCTTTGGTTTTTTGAAGCTGTATATAGATATATAAAATATACTAATGATTATGATTTTGTTATAAAACATTTGTATAAGCAAATGGATAATATTATTATGTCATATTTTGATGGTACATTATATAACATTCATATTGACCATAATGATGGGTTACTAGTAAGTGGTACACCTGAGCTTCAATTAACTTGGATGGATGCAAAGGTTGGAGATTATGTAGTTACACCTAGAAATGGTAAATGTGTTGAAATTAACGCACTTTGGTATAATGCATTAGAAATAATGTTAGAAATAACTGAAAAAGAATTTGGCAAATCTAAACAATATAGTTTATATAAAAGGTTAGCAGATAGATGTAAGACTTCTTTTGAAGAAAAATTTTGGAATGAGAGTAGAAATTGTTTATATGATGTTATTGAACCATATAGTAATGACATAAGACCTAATCAAATAATGGCTGTTTCACTATCTTTCCCTATATTTGATACAAATAAAGCTAAAATAATGGTAGATACTGTTCAGGAATATTTATATACACCATATGGACTTAGAACATTATCTGTTTATGATAAAAAATATATAGGCAAATATTATGGTGATAATTTATCTCGTGATAAAGCTTATCATCAAGGTACAGTATGGACATGGCTTATGTCAGAGTTTGTAATTGGTTTTTGTAGAGTAAATGGATATAGTTTAACTGATAGAAAAAGATGGATAAATTATTTAGATGTTATAAAAGAAAATTTAGTTGATGATTGTATTGATTCAATATCTGAGATATTTGATGGAGATTATCCTCATAGACCAAATGGAGCATATGCACAAGCTTGGAGTGTAGGTAATATTCTTAAACTATTTAGTGAAGTAGAATAGAAAGAGGTGTTATTATGAAAAGAAAAATATTTATTGTAGCAATTATTGTAATGATGTTTGTATCTAGTTTGGGATATGCATTTGTAATACCTCAACCAACTTCACCAATCCCATATATAGAAATGCAAGAATACGAACCTAAAGGGTGTTTTATAGGTATTACTTTGGTAATTTTACTTATTGTAAAAGTATTAATTAGCATTATAATGAAAATTAAGAATATAAAAATCATTATTTTAGCAAATATTATTGCATTGATTTTAGTAAATATTATTTTTTGTGTATTACAAAATAATATACAACCAACTTTTATTATTTCATCATTATTAGTATTAATTATAGAAATGTTAATATATTTAAAATGTATTAAAAATGTATCAAAAAAGAAAATAATAATATATGCAATTATAGCTAATTTAATTACACTTGTTTTATTTATTTTAATAGAGAATTTATGCCATGTCTTTATTAGGATACCATTAATTTAAGAAAGAGGTAAATAAATGTTAATATTAGGAATAGACCCTGGGTTTGCAATAACAGGTTATTCAATTATAAGATATGAAAAAAATAATTTTAAATTACTTGATTTTGGAGCAGTTAATACATCAAAAGAAATGCCTTTTCCAAAAAGATTACAAGCGATTTATGATAAAGTAACTGAGTTAATTAACACATATAATCCAGATTATGTATCAATAGAACAATTATATTTTAACCAAAATGTTAAAACAGCTATTGCAGTTGCACAAGGTAGGGGAACAGTAGTACTTGCAGCAGCAAAAACAGATAAACCAATTTATGAATATACACCACTTCAAATAAAACAAGCTGTTGTAGGCTATGGACGAGCAGATAAAAAACAAGTTAGTCAAATGGTTAAAGCAATATTAAAATTAGAAAGTGTACCTAAATTAGATGATATTACAGATGCTATGGCAGTTGCTATATGTCATGCACATTCATATAACATTAATATTAGATTAGAAATGAAACAATAGGAGATATATTATGGGTATAAATGCTAAACTAGATAATTTAATAAACAATAAAGAGGTATTTGGTAAAGTATTTTTATTTTATGGTGAAGAAAAATATTATAGAGATACATATATTAACAAAATAAGGCGCATTTTTGGTGATTTATTAAAAGGTATAAACTATATCATATTAGATGATACAAACGTTTTAAATCTAATTTCTGAGGCAAATACACCTGCGTTTGGATATGAAAACAAATTAATTATTGTTAATAATTCTAAAATATTTATGGCAAAAAGAAGTAAAAAAGATGAAAATAATACAAAAGAAGTTGAAACTGAAAGTATAAGTAATGTAGATGCTGATATAATTAGTTTTCTTGAAAATGAAATACCTAGTAATGTAACTATTATTTTTAATGAAGAAGATGTTACTAAAACTAAGAAAACATACAAATTATTAGATAAAAAAGGTGTTGTTAATGAATTTAAAAAATTAAGTGAAAACGATATTGTAAGTTATGTTATTAATCTATGTAAAAAATATGGTGTTTTAATTGATAAATCAACTGCTACATATTTTGTTAATGTTGTTTCAAATAATATGGATGATGTAATTAACGAAATTAGGAAACTAATTGAATATACAGGAAAAGATAAAGAAATCACAAAACAGTCTATTGATTTAATTACAACAAAACAAATTGAGGCAGTTATATTTGATTTGACAGATTATTTAGGTAAAAGGGATATAAAAAAATCGATTCAATTATTAGATGATTTGATATATCAAAAAGAACCACTTCAAAAAATATATATAATGATATATAAACACTTCAAAAATCTTTATTTGATAAAAACAGCTCAAGAGCAGAAAATAAACAATGTTAATGAACAATTAGGTTTACATCCTTTTGTTTTTAATAAATGTGTTTATCAAACTAATAATTATGCAACAAGGGAATTAACTAGAATATATAAAGATTTTATGCAAATAGATATTGATAATAAATCTGGTAATATTGATTTGTATACAGGTATAATTAATGTTATGTGTAGTATAAAATAAGTAATATGAAAAACATTATTAATAAAAGTATAAAAACTCCTTCATTTAGGTATAATATATGTAAATGGAGGGATTTTTTTATGATTAGAACTGACTTAGCTATTGAAAATAGAGAGATTTATAACAAGGCGAAAAATCTTGAAGATGAAATACCAGGTGTTAAGGTGGAAAGTGAGAAATCAGATGATGTTTCTATTACAAGAGTTATAATTGAAACAAATGAAGGGGCAGAGGCTTTAAATAAACCAATAGGTAAATATATTACATTAGATATTCCAAATAACAATGAAATCACATTAGAAGATGAACATAATATTTCAAAAAATATTGCAAAAGAATTAAAAAATGTTCTTGAAAATAACCCTAAAAACATATTAGTTGTTGGTCTTGGAAACCAGAAAATAACTGCTGATTCATTAGGTCCAAAGGTTATTAGTAAACTTGATATAACTAGACATATTTTGCAATTTGCACCAGAAGAAATTGAACCTAATACAAATTCTGTTTGTGCTATTTCACCAGGTGTTTTAGGAACAACAGGAATTGAAACTAGTGAAATATTGCAAGGTATTATTAATAAAGTTAAACCAGATGTTTTAATTGCGATTGATGCACTTGCTGCAAGAAGAATAGAAAGAATTAACACTACTATTCAGATAAGTAATTCAGGTATACATCCTGGATCAGGTGTAGGTAATAGGAGAAAGGGATTAACAAAAGATACACTAGGTATTCCAGTAGTAGCAGTAGGTGTGCCAACAGTTGTTGATGCTAATACTATTACAAATGATATTGTTGATAAATTATTAGAAGATAATATTTCTGAAAATGATAAAGAAAAAATAATAACTGAGCTTACTAAAAATAATAATTATGTTGTAACACCAAAAGATATTGATGATGCAATTCTTTCTCTATCTGATTTATTGGCACAGGGTATAAATGATGCCTTGCTTGAATAAAATATTTTGATATGGATAATACTTAAATCCATATCTTTTTTTATTAAAATTAAATTATTTTATTTTTTTCTCTTGACAACGAACTGTTGTTCTGATATTATATATACAAGAACAATAGTTCGAAGGAGGTATAATATGAAAATAATAAATTTTAAAAGATTTGGGATATTTGTAGTGGGCATAGCATTAATGGTAATGTTATTTATAAACATTATAGCTACTAATGTAGATTCTAAAACTGAAATAAGATACATAGATTTTACAATAAGTGAAAATGATACATTATGGAGTATATCAAAAATAATAAAAACTAATAATATAAATTACGAAAAAAAGGATTTAAGAGAAATTATTTATGAACTAGAAAATATTAATGGATTAGATAATTCTTCAATATATGTAAATCAGATAATACAAATACCAGAGATATAGTAATTCTATATCTCTGATAATGGATTTGATTCAACAGCTTTTTTTAATTCAGGATTATCAATATGTGTATAAATTTCAGTTGTTTGTACACTTTCATGACCTAATATTTCTTGCAAAGAACGAATATCAACTTTTCCGTATTTATACATAAGTGTTGCTGCAGTATGTCTAAGTTTATGAGGAGTATATTTTTTAGGATCTAATCCTGATAGCTTTACATAATTGTATACAATTTGTTCAACAGTTCTTCTAGAAATACGTGTACCACGCTGACTTAAAAATAAAGCATCTGTATTTTTTCTATTTTTTTGCATATTACGAACAGGTATATATTCTTTTAAAGCCTTTTCACAAGCATGGTTTAGATAAACAGTTCTTTCTTTATTTCCCTTACCTAATATAGTAACAGTATCTGTTCTAATATCTTTCAAATTAATGCCTATTAGCTCAGATAAACGCATACCACAGTTTAGAAACAGTGTAAAAATACAATAATCACGTTCTTTAAATTGATTATTATCTTTTTCTTTTATACAGTTTAATAATTTTTTAGATTCATCTAATGTTAAGTACTTAGGTATCCTCTTTCCTAATTTAGGGGAGGTAATGGCTATAGCTGGATTAGATGATATTTCTTTTAAATTTAATTGTAAACATTTAAAAAACGATTTTATACTAGCAACTTGTCTAGCTCTTGAAGTCGGTTTATATTTTTTATTAATATTTAAATATGCAATATAATAATCAATATCTAATGATGTAATTTGATTAATAAAATTTATATCTAAATCTTTTATAAATATTTTATTAAATTCTTCATCAGAAATTTTTTCTAATTCTTTATATGATTTTTTTAAAATTTTCATACTCTTTAAAAAATTATATAAATCATAATTATATTCTTGCACAGTTTTTTCTGATAAATTTGCATTATTAAGTTTATACATAAGAAACTGATTCAAAATTTCAGGATTATCCTGGTTAAACATAGTCATATCAACACCTCCAAAATACGACGCACAAAAAGGGGTCAAAAATCGGTTTTTATTAATTGGGTAATATAGTTTGCTATCCGAAAAATAGGCAAAAACTAAATTACATCAAGATTTATTAATTTCAGTTACATTTTATCATTAGTAATGTAAAATTTAAAGTATAGCAGTTAATAATTAATAAAATAATTATTAAGATACAATACATGTAGTATAAGAGAAAGATAATAGTTAATTTTATAAAATATTATTTATAAAAACTATAGTAATGTTTATAAATAATGAAAAAACACTTAGAATAGGACAAATCATAAAAGAATAGAATATCAAGCTATTTTTCACTACCTGCTTTTCGCAAAATTATTATTTTGTGCAATGTCTATTTTCGTTTATTAGGGGTCATTTTTACAACCCCTACTTAATATTTATATATATAATTTAAAACCATCCTTAGACATAACTAAAGTACAATATATATTTAATTAATTAAATAACACAATTTAGTATTAGTTTTCATCTCCATAATCAATAGGATTTTGTTGACTAAAATTATACTTTATTGCTTTTACAACTCTATAATAACCTGTATTACTTATAGTTTTAATTACTATATTTGCAACTGCCAAACATATTGTTATTAATAATAATATTTTCATAGTAGATTTATTCATATCATTTTCTCCTATCATTCTTTAACTGCTTCCATTATATAATATTTTTAAATTATTTGCAATACTATTCTATCCCCTAATGAATAATAAAATGCTTTTTATTAAATTAATAATAAAAAATTCAATAAAACTATTTTATTATTCAAAACAATATGATAAAATGAATTCATGAAATATTAGGAGGTTTAAATGTTAAATTATATTAATGATTTTGTATTGTATCATCCATATACTATTACTGGATTATATTTATTTATGGGTATTTTATTAGGCTTTGTAACACAATACTTACTACTTTCAGTAGCTAACTTTTTAACAAAAATCACTAAAAAACCTTTTAATAAATATACAAAAAAGGTTTTTAATAATATACCAATAATATTTTTCTCAGTTTGGGGAATATATAATACAATATCTAGATTAGTTGGAAAAATGGAAACAGTAGATATTTTAACAAAGGGTTTTAACATATTTTCAACATATTTATTATGTTTAATTATATTAAGATTTGTTTTAGCTATTATAAATCATAGATCCAAAAAAGATAATGAATCATTATCATCAGCATCAATAGTTGAAAATGTTGTAAAAATAATTGGATATATCGTTATAATATTTATAATTTTAACACAATTAGGCATCCCTATAACCCCTATCCTTACTGCATTAGGAGTTGGTGGTATAGCTGTTGCATTAGCTTTTCAGGATATATTATCAAATCTTTTTTCAGGTATATTTGTTATAGCTTCTTCACAAATTAAGCCAGGTGATTTTGTAAAATTGGATGGTGGTGTTGAAGGCTTTATTGCAGATATATCATGGAGAAATACAACAATAAGAGAATTATCAGGAAATTACATATATGTTCCTAATTCAAAGATTGCAACAAGCAATATAACAAATTATAGACATCCTGATTATGAGTTGAGTTTTAGTGTCCCATTTTCTGTTGCTTATGATTCAGATTTATACTATGTTGAAAAAATTGCTAAAGAAGTTGCTAAAGAAATACAATTATTTGAACCAGGTGCAGTAAAAAATTATGATCCAATAGTTAGAGCAAATAAATTTGGAGATTACTCCATAGAATGTACAGCTATAATGAGGGCTTCTACTTATCTTGATAAATATGCATTATCTTCTAAATTTGTTAAAAAATTGCATGTTAAATTTAGAGAAGTTGGTATTAAAATTCCATTCCCTATCACAACAATTAAAGAGTATAATGAACATATTATACCTTTAAAACAAAATATAGAAGAAAATAATGAATAAATAGTCTTTATTGAAAATATACTTTTTATTAAATAAGAAGTATATTTTTTTATTTTAAGATAAAACTAGATTTAAGGTGAAAATATATGAATAAAATAAAATTAATATTACTTTGTATGTTGTGTGTTATTACATTAACTGGATGCGAAGATTCAGTTGTAGTAAAAGAACCGTCAAATAATTACGAAAAAGTAAATACAACTTCACAAGTTAATGATACTAATGGTCAAGAAAGCACTGTATTAGAAACACAAGAAAAAAATGAACCAGAAATAATAGCTACTTTTTCTACTAAGATTTATGATACTAGTGAAGGAAGAATGCATAATTTAAAATTAGCGTCTGATAATTTAAGTAATACTGTTATAAATAGTGGTGAAACATTTTCTTTCAATGATAAAATGGGACCATACAGCAAAGATAAAGGTTATGAAAAGGGAAAAATATTTGATGGTGATGGTGATGTTATGCAAGAATATGGCGGACGGTATTTGTCAAATAAGTAGTACTTTATATAATGCAGTATTAGAATTAGATTTAGAAATACTTGAAAGGCATAATCACAGTAACAAAGTACAATATATAGAAACAGGTAAAGATGCAGCAATTAGCCATGGACATCTAGATTTAAGATTCAAAAATACATTAGATTATCCTATTACAATAAAGTGCAGAGTTGACAATAAAGAAGTAATTGTTGATATTGTAAAGTAAAATGGAACAGTTAAAACTGTTCCATTAATTGGTTGTATTTTTGAGTGAACTGAAAATCCAGATTCATCTGTTTTTCAGTTAATTCCTGAATTTGTGATGAGCTTCTTGGATATAAAGCTACCCGGTCAATCTCATCATCCAAATTAGAAATTTGAATTGACAATGTCTCTAATTCCTTTTCTGTTATTTGCGCTAAATCAATTAACTGTTCTTTTTCAGAAATATTTTTTTCCAAATCAGAAACATCCATTATGCGAATTCGTTTTATGCCCTCTTGTTTTAATGAAAGAAATAATTCTCTTTCATCATCCATTGCGTCAATTTTCCTCCGGAGTTTAGAAATAGCTTCACGTAAATTGTTTAAATATTGTGCATACATAACACTTTCCTCCTTATAAAAAATAAAATATTTGTTTACATAAGTATTATATCACACATACATATTAAAGTAAACTAAATTATGAAATCTCTTTTAATATATTTATCCTTTATATTACCTAACCCAATAAATTGCTTTTGCTTATTATATAATTTATATATACCATCTTCCAAGTTAGTATCAAGTTTTACCCCATTTAAGAATTTTTCCATATCACTATCTGATATAACTACTTGACCATATGAATTAAACAATGTCTCAACATTATAGAAAATATCATCAATTTTACCGTTGTTTTTCATTTCCTCTACTTCGTATATTGTATAACTATCATTTTTAGTAAAAATACCTGTTTTTGTTCTTTCTAAGCCTATCATCGTACCTATTGTTTGTAACTTCTCAGCTATTTCTTCACATAATACTCGTATATATGTTCCTTTTGAACAATCAACTACAAAACTAATTTCATTATTTTTTTTTACATATTTAATATCAGTTATATCATATATTTCAATATTTGATGGTTTTCTTTCTACTTCTATTCCTAGTCTTGCTAATTGATAAAGTTTTTTTCCATTTTGTTTTTTAGCACTATACATTGGTGGAATTTGCTCATGTTTACCTATAAAAGAATTAAGACACTCTTTTATTTCGTTTACTGTAAATTTAGGTGGCTCTTCTTGTTTTAATATCTTACCAGTAATATCTAATGTATCTGTTTTAATTCCTAATTTTAGTGTAACAAAATATTGTTTATCTTCATTTATAATATATGGCACTAATTTAGTTGCATGCCCAATACAAATAGGTAATACACCTGTTGCCATTGGATCAAGTGTACCAGTATGCCCTATTTTCTTTTCATTTAATATTTTTCTAAGTTTTGCAATAACATCAAAAGATGTCATATCTTTTTCTTTATATACATTAATTATTCCAAACAATTACTTCACCTCAAATTTGTTTTTTTGCTTCATTTATTAATATTTCTTTTAATTCTTCTATCTTACCTTTATATTTTATACCAGCAGCCTTTATATGTCCCCCACCGCCTAGTTTTTGAGCTATTTCAGATACATTAACATATTCATTTGATCTCATACTAACTTTATACTCATTATCATCTGTTTGTCTAACAAATATACTAACCTCTATATCTTCAATATCTCTTCCATAGTTAACTAATCCTTCATGAATATTATCTTCATTATTACCTACTAATTGAATATCATTTTTAGATAGATATGTAAAAGCAATGTTTTTATCAATTATTTCAATATTATTTAAACAAATTTTAAGTAAATTAAACTTATTTATAGTCATGACATCATTAACTCTTCTAGTAATATATGATATATTTAGATCTTTTTCCAGTAAAATCTTTGCTACTTCAAATGTATGTGGTGTAACTGATGCGTATTTAAAGCATCCACTATCTGTTACAATTCCTGAATAAAGACATTCTGCTATTTTCTTATTAATATCAATATTCAAGCTATTTACAAAATCAAAAACTATTTCGCATGTAGCACAACTGTTTGAATCTAATAAAGTAATATCACCAAATTCCATATGTGTTGCATGATGATCAATTACAATAACATTATTAAATTCAAATTGTTCAAAGTCTAATGCAACTCTATTTTTATCACTACAATCTAAAACAAATAATGTGTCATAATTATTATCCAACTCACTTTCATCTGTTTTGATTTTATTAAAATTAGTTAAAAAATCAAAATCTTTACTAGCCTTTTTTATAATAATATCAACATTTTTATTTAGCAATTCAAGTGAATTATATAAACCTAGACTACTACCTATTGCATCACCATCTGGATCAACATGTGTAGCTATTAATATTTTCTTTGAATTATTAATTACTTCTTTAATTTGATTACATTTCTCAATACTTATTGACATATACATACCTCCATTTTGTTATTATTATATACTGAAATTAAAATTAAAACAATACAAAAAAACAATAAATGATATATAAAAATCATTTATTGTTTAAAACACTTATTCATCTTTATCTTGTGGCAAAATATCATTTAAAATTTCTTCAATATGTGCACCATAAGATATTGAAGTATCTAATTTAAAGACAATATCAGGTACTATCCTCAATTTTAAATTTCTTCCTAGTTCTCTCTTAACAAATCCTTTAGATTTATTAAGAGCTTTTAAACTTTCTTCTGGTGTATTAGAATTTTTTGAATTATCAAATATACTAACATAAATATTTGCATAACTTAAATCATTTGATATTTGCACATTTGTAACTGAAATCATTCCTTTTATATCCGGGTTTTTAAGTTCATTAGAAATAACATTACTAACGATTTTTTGTATTTCCCCTTCTATTCTTCCCATTCTATTTAGTGACATAATATTTTCTCCTATTTCTTAAATTTAATCTTTTATTTGTTCCATAATATAGCATTCAATTTGATCTAATTCTTTTATATCGTTATAGTTCTCAATTTGAATACCACACTCATACCCTGTTGCAGCTTCTTTAACATCATCTTTAAATCTCTTTAATGATGCTATTTTACCTTGGTATATAACTACACCATCTCTAATTATTCTAACCATACCATTTCTTACAATCTTACCATCTAAAACATATGAACCAGCAACTGTTCCAACATTAGAAACTTTAAATACATTTCTAACTTCTGCTAATCCTAATATAGTTTCTTTAAACTTAGGATCAAGCATTCCTTTCATTGCTTTTTGTACATCTTCTGTTGCATGGTAAATTACAGAATATAGTCTAATATCTACTTTTTCAGAATCAGCCATATCTTTTGCATTATGGTCAGGTCTTACATTAAATCCTATTATTATAGCATTAGCAACTTTTGCAAGTGTAACATCAGATACAGATATTGCACCAACATTTGCATGTATAATTTTAACCCTAACTTCATCTGTTGTTAATTTTAATAATGCTTGTTTTACAGCCTCAACAGACCCTTGAACATCAGCTTTAACAATTATATTTAGTTCCTTCATTTTTCCTTCTTCTATTTGACTAAATAAATCATCTAATGTAACTCTGTTATTAGCTCTTAACTCTTTTTCTCTGTTTTTAACTTTTCTTTTTTCAATTAAATGTTTAGCAACTTTTTCATTTTCAACTTCATAGAAAATTTCTCCACCTTCGGGTACTTCTGGAAGTCCAATTATTTCAACCGGTGTAGAAGGTCCAGCCAATTTAATCTTTTTACCTTTATCATCCAACATTACCCTAACTTTACCTATTACACTACCTACAACAATAGTATCACCAATATTTAATGTACCTCTTTGTACTAATAATGTACAAATTGTACCTTTATTTTTATCCAATCTTGATTCTATAACAGTACCTTTTGCTTGTTTTTTAGGATTTGATTTTAAATCCTTCATATCAGCTACTAATAGTACCATTTCAAGTAATGTATCAATATTAGTTTTTTGCTTTGCAGAAATAGGAACACAAATAGTATCACCACCCCATGCTTCGTCAACCAATCCATATTCTGTTAAAGATTCTTTAACTCTTTCAATATTAGCTCCATCTTTATCAATTTTATTAATAGCAACAATTATTGGAATTTCAGCAGCTTTAGCATGATTTATTGCTTCAATTGTTTGTGGCATAATTCCATCATCTGCTGCAACTACTAATATAGCTATATCAGTGACTTGTGCACCTCTTGCTCTCATTGATGTAAAAGCTTCGTGTCCAGGAGTATCCAAAAATGTAATATCTCTTCCATTTGCCTTAACTTTATATGCACCAATATGTTGAGTAATACCACCTGCTTCACTTTCAATTACATTTGTTGAACGAATAGCATCTAAAAGTGATGTTTTACCATGGTCAACGTGACCCATTACAACTACTACTGGTGGTCTTGAAACCATATTTTCATCATTGTCTTCTGAATCATCAAATAAAATATCTTCATCTGTTACAACAACTAATTTTTCTGCTTTAATACCAAACTCTTCTGCTATTAAAAATGCTGTATCAAAATCAATTTCCTGATTTATTGTTGCCATTATACCTAATCCTAATAATTTTTTAATTACATCAGATGTAGTCTTCTTCATTGTTTCAGCTAATTCTTTAACAGTTACATATTCAGGTATTTTAATTTCAGTTAATTCAAATATTTTATTTTTTTCGAACTCTCTTCTATTTGAATTAACTTTTTGCTTTTTAGATCTTTTATTTCTTCTAGCATTTGATAAATCATAATAATCTAACATTCCACCTTCTGAATCGTTAAACATAGTTGATAATGATTTTTGTGATTTTAAATCTTTTAATTTATCCATATTAATTGATGAATTATCTGTTGTTTTATGTCTATTTGCAACATTTTTCTTGTTATCATCATTACTGCTATTTTGTTTAGGTTTATTAAACTTATTATTATATTCTTTTTGTTGTTCTTTTTCTACTGGTGTACTAACAACATTCTTAATTGTTTTTTCTATATTATTACCAGTAGGTCTATTATTATTTGGTTTTCTATTATAGTTGTTATTTCCATTATTATTGTTTTGTCTATAATTATTATTACCAGTAAGTCTATTGTTATTACTATTATTAACATTATTTGTTGATTTTGTTTGAGGAGCATTTTGCTCTTTTTTAACTTCAACCTTTTCAGTTTGAACTTTTTCAGGTTCATTTTTCTTATCTGATTTTTTTAATAAGTCTGCAATAGATGATACTTGTGATTTTTGTCTATTTCTATTTATCAAATTAAAATTACCTTGGTTTTTTCTTTCAACAAATCCGATATCACTTTTCTTGTCTTTTTTAGTATTATCTGTATTGCTTTTTTCTACAACTTGTATTTCCCTTCTTATAATTACTGGATTAACATTTTTATCGTCTTTGGCTTTTTTCTCATGTGTTTTCTCAGTAACCTTTTTATTTTCTTTCTTTTGAGTCTCTTTTTTCTCTTTTTTATTAACATCTTCTTTTTTAGTATCTTTTTCTAAAATATTACTAGAGTTAATCTTTTCTATATCTTGTTCTGACAATACTGATAAATGACTTTTTACCTGTATGTCAATACTTTTTAATTTTTCAATTAATACTTTATTGTCAATACCCAAAACTTTTGCTAATTCATATACTTTTTGTTTTCCCAATAAATTCACCTCCGTTTAATTGATATTTGTATTTATATCAATTAATAATTGTTCACATGTAGCATTGTCCAAACTAACATTAAGCTCTCTATCTATTTTTTTAGTTTTAATTGCTTTGTTTAAACATTCAATACTACATATATATGTTCCTCTACCTGACATTTTGCCTGTTTTATCAAAACAAGCACTATTTTCAGATAATTTAACAATTCTATATAATTCTTTTTTAGATTTTGATTGCATACAACCAATACATCTTCTTAAAGGAATTTTCTTCATTATTATCACCTATTCTAAAATTTGTTCTCTTATTTGAGTTTCTGTTTTAATATCTATTTTCCAGCTAACTAGTTTTGCAGCTAATCTAACATTTTGACCTTCTTTACCAATTGCTAATGATAATTGATCATCTGGTACAACTACTATTGAAGTTTTATCATCATAATTAACATCAACAGCTATAACTTGTGCAGGAGACAATGCAGCTGCAATAAATTCAGCCATATCGTCACTCCATTCAACAATGTCAATTTTTTCTCCATTTAATTCTTTTAAAATAGATTCTATTCTAATACCCTTCATTCCAACACAAGATCCAACTGGATCAATGTTTTCATCTTTAGAATACACAGCTATCTTAGTTCTAGCACCTGCATCTCTTGAAACAGATTTAATTTCAATTAACCCTTCATATATTTCAGGTATTTCAATTTCAAATAATCTTCTTACAAACCCTGGGTTTGTTCTAGATAACATTGCCTCTGGAACATTTTTGTTGTTTCTTTTAATATCTGTTATATATGCTTTGATTTTATCATTAACATTATATTTTTCGTTTTTAATTAACTCTGTAATTGGCAATACACCTTCTAATTTATCTAAATCAACTATAATTGAAACATCATCAACTTTTTGTATAATTCCAGAAATTAATTCACCTTTTCTTTCATAAAATTCGTTAAATACATTATTTTTCTCGGCTGTTCTAATTCTTTCTAATATTACTTGCTTTGCAGTACCTGCTGCTACTCTACCGAAATCATCTGGTGTTATTTCAATATTTACTGTATCACCTAAATTATATGATTTTTTAATTTTCTTCGCATCATCAAGTGTTATTTGATATGCATCATTTATAAACTCATCTGGATCTACTACTTCTTTTTGAGCATATAATTTAATTTTACCTTTCTTCATATCAAATTCAACTTTTACGTTTTCACTACCACCTGAATTCTTTTTATATGCCTTAATTAAGCCTTGTTCTAATGCTTCTAAAACATATTCTTCTGTTAATCCTTTTTCTTCACATAACATGCTAATTGACTTTAAAAAATTTGTTCCCATTTAAAAATCTCCTCCTTTTTCATTATTCCAATCATATACTGTTCTAATTTGACTTATATCAGCTTTTTCAAATAAGTATTCTTTATCATCAGCTAATATAGTTACAGTATTATCAGTATATTTTTTTAATAATCCAGTATATACCTTTATTTTATCAACTGGTTTAAATAAATGTATCTCAATTTGTGTATTTAAATATTTCTTAAAATGTTCTTCATTCCTAATATGTCTTTCTAGACCTGATGAAGAAACTTCTAAAAAATATTGTTCATCAATTTTAATTTTCTCATCTATTTCATTTTCAATTAAATTATTAAGGTTTTCACAATCATCAATTGATATACCATTTTCTTTATGAATATATATTGTTAAATACATATCTTTTCCGCGTTTTTCATATATAACATCATATATTTCTAAATTTAACTCATCAGCAAATGGTAATATAACCTCAAATACCTCTCGTTCTAATTGTTTCATATGTCCTCCTAAAAGTAATATACACTTAATTTTCAAAGATAAAGAGTGGGGTAACCCACTCTTTTGTAATCATTTTTTAAGTTGTATGAATTATATCATACAAATATATTAATTTTCAATACTTTATGTCAAATTTATTAATATTTAAGCATTTTTAATATAAGTCTTTATCATTAAATATGTTTTTTTCCATTTTCTTTTTAATTCTTTGTATTGCATTATCAACAGATTTAGGTTCAACTGCTAATGTAGCTGCAATTTGAGAATATGTATATCCACATAAATGTTTATCAAGTACTGTTTGTTCAAATTCACTAAGTACACTTGTTATTTTTGATTTAACATTTAAAAAAGTTTCTTTATTAACTATTGTATCAGAAGGATCTGGTGCAATCTCATTTTCCAATATATCTCCTAAACATTTATCACCACTATCATCTTCAAAGCTTGTATTTAAAGATATACAACTATTAAGTGGTATATGTTTTTGTCTAGTAGATGATTTAATTGCAGAAATGATTTGTCTTTTAATACATAAATCTGCAAAAAGTTTAAATGAATTTTCTTTATCAACATTAAAATTTTTTATTGCCTTAAAAAGTCCAATTAAACCTTCTTGTACAATATCTTGTTTTTCAGCGCCTGTAATAAAATATGATTTGGCATGATTATATACAAAAGGTTTGTATTTTTCCATAAGGAAATCAAGTGCCTTTTCATTATTATTTTTAATTTCTAAAATTAATTGCTCATCTGTTAATAATTTTAATGCCTCATTTGTTTTAATATAAAATTTACAGTTCACTCTTTTGCCCTCGCTTCTTAATTTATAGCTATATTTTATTATCAAAATCAGTATATGTCAAGAATATTTTATAAATTAATGTAGTAATCATAATATCTTTGACACTTTTTGCTTCAATTGTTGTATATAATTTATTTTTTTACATAAAAAAAGTAAATCCCGTATCAGCCGTGTAATAGTCAATTTAAGAGCCTGTGTAAACAGGTGGGTACTCTGTTGGATACTAATGGGTTTCCTAAAGATATATTATTAGGCATACACGCCATATCCAAACTAACAAGCTCCCAATAAATAGGTGTTGGTTCTAAATACAACCTATTAAATCACGAACCATATAGGATTTACTGTATATTTATTATACTATTGTAACTACTTTATTGCAAATTCTGTTTTTGACTGAAAAGATAGAATTTTATGTTGTTTTACATATCAATCTAATATTTACTAGGTTTTACTTGCTTTTTTATATCATATTATTGTTTGAAAATAGTATAATTTAGTAGTATAATATTAGTATATGTAATTTTATATAATTACATATTTTTTATGGAGGTATTATGAAAAAATACATGATTATGTGTGCAAAAGCATCAACTGTTGCACACATAAATTATCATTTTACACAATTTGGCAAGATAGTTGATTATTTGGATAAATTATTTCCAAATAAAATATTAGCAATTGATTATGAAACTTTAAATTTTAATTTATTACAAGCTATAAAGCAAATTATTAAATACAAATTAGAATATGTTTGTATGTATGTAACAACTGAAAACTTAAGAAATTCCATTCTTTTTGCTAAATACATAAAAAGAATTTTTCCTAATGTTTCTATATTGGCTTATGGAAACACTACTATATTAATACCAAATTTATATATAAATAGCCCTTTTGATGCTATACATAAAGATGGTGATTATGAAACTTGTATACAAAGTTTTTTCAAATACTATAATGTAGATAATACTAAATTAGAAGACATGTATGTTATAAATGAAGGGAATTTAGTTAACACCAAAGAAGGTACTTTTATTGGTGAAAATGATTGGGGTATATCTAATCCAACTAGAGTACCTATTAATAAATATATTAAAATTAAAAAGAAAAAGAGATTTGTTATTAATATAAGTAAAGGTTGTCCTTTTTCTTGTAAACATTGTTTAATTAACATAGTGGAAGGAAAATCTGAAAGAAGACGTAGTATATCAAATTTAAAGGATGTTATTTCTAGAATATATCCCCAATATGCTCATATAAAGCTATGGGCTGCAAATTTCACATTAAACAAACAATATGTATATGATTTTTGCAATTTAGTAAAAGAATATTTTCCAGATTTAACTTGGGAATGTGCAACAAAAATTGATTTAATTGATGATAACTTATTAAAAACAATGAGTAATTATGGTTGTAAACAAATAAATCTTGGAATTGAAACATTGAATGAAGAAAAATGGATTAAAAACACAAAAGATTATAGTGTACAAAAAATAGATAATGTAATAGATAATGTACAGAAATTTGGTATTAAAATACGAGGATGTATAATGCTAGGAATACCTGGTCAAACAAAAGAAAGCATCTACAAAACTATAGATTATTTAATACTAAAAGGTGTTGATATAAGACCTACAATATTTACACCATATCATTTATTAGATGAAAACATATCAATTGATGATA
>CAZFOR010000005.1:39782-43862 GCA_964520895.1 uncultured Eubacteriales bacterium
TAAAATAGCATCACATTAGTGGTGCTATTATTTTTAATATCGGTTTAAATATATTTACTAAATAATGTTTTTTTATCCATATATTATCAATTTCTTCACATTCATTTATTGTGTTAATAAAATCAGTTTTAATTTCATTAATTAATTTATCATCATTATATATTAAAATACCATTTTCATAATGGAAATACATACTCCTATAATCTAAATTGATACTACTAACAGATGCTTTTATATCATCAGATAATACTGTTTTAGAATGAATAAATCCTGGTATATATTCATATATTTTTACATTGTTTTCAATAAGCTCTTTATAGTATGACCTTGTAATAGAATGAACAAATGGATTATCACCTATTTTTGGTGTTATTATCCTTACATCTATTCCGCTTCTCCCGCACATTTTCAAATTATTTAATATTTCATTATCTAACATCAAATATGGTGACATAATATATATTTTTTGTTTAGTATCATTAATTAATTTATTATATACATTTTTAGCGACATGCCTCTTTGTATCAACACCATCTAAATATATAATCTGATATCCCCTATTGTCATCTTCATTGGTTATTTTATCATTTCCTGTTTTATTATTATTTATATACTTAGTATAATCTAATCTTTCATTTGGTTTACAATACATATTCCATAACTTAATGAATATACTTGAAAAATCATTTGAAATATCTCCTTGTAGTCTAATAGCACAGTCCTTCCATTTAGCTTTAAAAGTACCTTTATTTATATATTCATCCCCTATATTTATCCCACCTGTATATGAGATATTACCATCAATTACTATAATCTTTCTATGGTTTCTAATATTTGTATATAAATTAAATTTTGATGAAAACGAATTAAATACACAAACTTTTAAATTATTGTTTTTGATTTTCTTTAAACTTCTAGGATATCTAAAAAAACTTCCCATATGATCAAATATAACAAAAACCTTAACACCACTATTTGCTTTATCTTTTAATATTTCTATTATTTCATCTAGCATTTTACCTTTACCAATAATAAAAAAATTAATAAAAATAAACTTTTTAGCGTTTTTTATATCATTTAAAAAATCATTATAAAAAGCCTCACCAGTACTATGATATTTATTAATATCACACTTCCTTACACTATAACCAGAAACATTGTTAATATATCTAATAATATTATACATATCAACATCTTTTGAATTAATATCTTTTAATATTTCGTTATTATCCTTTTGACCATTTATATTATTATCATGTATATCACTAATGTTATTCTTAATTCTTCTTGGTATTGTTTTTGTAGAAAAAATAACATATAAACCTATACCTATTACAGGGAAAGCAATTAATAATATTGCCCATAAAAGCACATGTTCAAGAGTTGTTTGTTTGTTAATCATATATATTATTAATATTAATTGTAAAATTGTTAATAATACATATATATAACCTAAATATATTGAGTTTTGATTAAATATATAATAACAAAAATAACCTTGTAATATAACTATAAATAACAAAAAAATAATTTTTAAAGCTATACATAAAATATTTTTTAATTGCTTAAATAACATAATTCCCTTCCTTTATTAACATTAGATTAACCCTTTATATAAAAAAATAGTACTACATTTGTAATACTATTTAATATTTATTTATAGATTTAGTTTATTCTTCATTACTAACTTTATTATAAAAAGCAAATGCCCATACACCAGCTACTCCAACTAATATATATATTAATGATGTAATCCATGATATACTACCAAATATTGCTTCTACTAAATTAAAATTAAATAATCCTACTAATCCCCAATTTATACATCCGACTATAAGTAATGTAAGAATAATTCCATTTAATACTTTCATTTTAATACCTCCTAAAATCTATATATTGTTATTATTTCTATTTCATAATAAATTATACATAAATTAATAAAATATATATTCGACACTTTTCTTTTTAATTATATGTGATATAATTTTATACGAATTAAAACAAATTAATTATGAATGGAGAATATTTATGGAAAATATATTAATAAAAATTTGGTCAATGAATATAGTAAAAAGTTTAATTGCTTTAATTATATGTTTTATTGTATATAAAATTTTTAAATCAATAATTGACAAATGCATAAAAAAAGGATTGGAACATAATAAATTTGACGGCAAAAAAGAAATATATATTAAACTATTAAATAATATATTAAAATACATATTTATAATATTAATTACAATTATTATTTTAAAGATAAATGGAATTAATGTAACATCACTACTTGCTGGACTTGGAATTGCTGGAATAGTTGTCGGACTTGCTCTTCAAGATGCTTTAAAAGATATAATAATGGGTGCCAACATAATAACAGATAATTATTTTATGATAGGTGATGTTGTTAAATATAACGGATATGAAGGAAAAGTTATTTCATTTGGATTGAAAACAACAAAAATCAAAGACATTTATACTAATGATGTAATATCAATAACAAATAGAAATATTGATAAAATAGTTAATGTATCTGATTGGCTTGATATTAATTTTCCAGTATCATATAATGACAAAATTGAAAATGTCGAAAAGGTATTAAATGAAGCAAGTGAAAAAATAAAATTATATAAAAATGTTAAAAACTGCAAATACTTAGGAATAAATGAATTAGCTGATTCAAGTATGATATACAAATTAAGAATATATTGTATACCTGAATTTAAACCACAAATTAAAAGAGATTGTATTAGATGTGTTAAAATACTATTTGATGAAAACAATATTACAGTTCCATACACTCAAATTGATATACATAATATTTAAGTATATAATACAAAAAATCTGTTGTCTTTAATAACTACAGATTTTTTTTTAATTCATATTAATTAATTCATAATCAATTTCTATTTTTTTAATGCATTTTTCAATTTACCTAATGCTTTTGTTTCAATTCTTGATACATACGAACGTGAAATACCTAACATCTTCCCTATTTCACTTTGCGTTTTTTCTTCATTACCTTTTAATCCAAATCTAAGTTCGATTATCTTTTTTTCTCTATCTTTTAATACATTGCTAAGTTTGTTATATAGACTCCTTATATTACTAGCTAAATCTAATTGTTCCTCAATATCTTTTTGCTCGTATTCTAATATATTAATATATGATAACTCATTACCATCTTTATCTTTTCCAATAACATTGTTTATAGATGTTTCACTTTTAGTTTTTTTAGTTGTTCTTAAATACATCAAAACTTCGTTTTCTATACATCTTGATATATATGTGGATAGTTTTGTACCTTTATCATTATTATACTTTTCTAGCCCCTTTATGAGTCCAATAGTGCCAATTGAAATCAAATCATCTTGCTCAACTTGTGAATTAGAATATTTTTTAACAATAAATGCAACTAATCTCAAATTTCTTGTTATTAAAACATTTTTAGCTTCCTTATCACCTGAAATAAATTTTTCTATATATATCTTTTCCTCTTCTGGCGTTAATGGTTCTGGAAAAAGATTAGAATTAGATACATAACCTGTGCAAATAAAAATATATTTTAATAAATCTAATATATGTAATAAAATATTAAACACCCCCTACATTTATTTTATGTAAAGGATGCTTGTTAGGTTACAAATTTATATATAAATATATTATTATATTTTTTCAAAATAACTATTGTAAGTGTATCATAATTTTGATATAATTCGTGTATATTAAATAAGGAGGTGCATATTATGGCTTTAATTAGACCTTGTGCAGATTTAAGAAACAACTATAACGAGATATCTAAAATCTGTCATGAATTAAACGAACCTATGTATATTACTAAAAATGGTACAAATGATTTAGTTGTTTTATCTGATAAGTTATATGAATCAATTATAAAAAAATCAGAGCAAACAGAAGAAGAAAGAATTGAAAAGCTTGTGTCACAGCATTTTGATAAACAATTTACTACATTTGAGGAATTTAAAACTGATTTAATTAAACAAGTTGAAAAAGCACAAAAACAAATTAAAGAAGGTAAAGGAATTCCTATGGAACAAGCTGTTGCAGAAATGGAGGCTAAATATG
>CAZFOR010000005.1:43962-55890 GCA_964520895.1 uncultured Eubacteriales bacterium
AGTCAAAATTATCAAAAATTTCTATAAATAATTAAAAATCATATAAAATATTATATATCTCCTCGTTCCTCTAAACTAATTACCTTATCAGTATCAAACATATGTGCAACAGATTTTTTCCTATTTCTAAGAGTTATACCATCAATGTTTTTTCTGTCCATAAAAACAAAATCTTTATATATTTTCTCATATTGTTTTATACCAACACCGCAAAATATCTTAAAACCTTGATCAACCAAATATTGATGTTCTTTACTATCCATTTTCTCCCATGAACCAAAAGGATATAACAATACTTGTGTTTGTCCAACTAGTGGTTCAACTTCATTTTTCCATTTTTCAGTATCTGCAACTATTTTATCATATCCAGCCTTTTCAAAGCCAAAATGAGCATAACTATGACTTGCAAAAATCCATCCTGTTTTATGTAACTTTGCTATTATAGGTTTAACCGCTTCTATCTCACTTTCTCTATTAGGTGATGTTCTATTTGTCCTATATCCTAATATTCCATCATAACCTGTAAGTCCAATAATACCTTTTGCACCATTAAATGAAAAATCAGGATTAGTTTTAACAAAATTATCTAATATTGGAATAATATCAGTATCATTTGAAATATTATCTGTTCCATCAGGTCTTTTACTATATGAAACAACGCTACCTTTATCATCTAGCATTAATTTATACCCACAACCATTTTCCCTCATATACTCATAATAATTTGTATCATCAATTGATAATATTACTGGTTTCTTATCTACTGGAAACATAACCTTTTTTCTTTTCATTTTTTGTTCATTATTCTCATTTGAAACCATTTCATAAAATTCATTCACATTAATTAACACATAATTATTATCATATAGTTCTTGTATAAACCTTTTAAACTCTGTAACGGTTGCCATATAGTTATCCATACCTTTACTTTGATAATCACCATCAAAAGCTAACTCTGGATATATTACTAATGGATGAAAGAATACATGTTCGATTGATCCAGTATATTCTGTCTTTTCTACACTTTCAAATGGATCAAAAGGTGGATAAGTCTCATCAATAACTACTGTTTCAATAGCATCGCTATCACTTAAATCAATTGTTTGGTGATTTTGATTAAATAAACTAATAATCCATTTTACAAAACCTATTATTAATAGCACAATTAATACTACACAAACAAGCAGTACTACTATCTTTCTAATATTTAACTTTCTTTTTCTTTCTTGATACATATATTTTGCCATATATTATCACCCACTTCTACAATTATTATAACTATAATTCGAACATTTTATCAATAGCTTTTTCAAATATTTTTTTAGTAATAATTTCTCCATTTTCTACATATTTAGAAAAGATAGTCATACCAATACTTGAATTAATTTCTAATACCATAAATTCATTTGTATCTGTTTGTATAATATCTATTGTTACAAATTTCATATCAATTACTTTTTCAACCTTCTTAACTATATCATTTAACTTATTTAAAACATATTCATCATTAACAATTTCAGGTATAGCTCCATTATATAAATTATGTTTCCATGTTAGATTAACCTTTTCGTTAAGTTTAGGAACATATGCTAACTCTACACCTTCTAATTTAGATAAATTAATCATATTATTTAAATTATCTTTGTTTTCTTCAAATAACTTTTTAACTCTTGATTTTCCATCACCTATTACATATGGTCTTTGTTTAGAAAATACTATTTCAACATTACCATCTAAATAAACTACTCTATATTCATTTTTTATATTATAGAATGGACAAATTGATAATGTATTCTTTATTTTAAATATATCTTTTATTGCTTTTAGTATTTCTTTGTAATTATTACATTTATATACTTTCGTACCTTCTCTTCCTACATTAGGTTTTACAATTACATTATTATTATATTTTTTTGCATATATTTTAGAAAGAGTTTTAACTTTTTCTTCATTCATTATTGACAATCTTGTTTTAGGATTAAAAAGCATATTATGTTCAACTATTTGAACTTTTTCGCTATTTAAAACTGAATATAGTGCATATTTATCACTTAGAATCCTATCACAAGCTGATGAATTTATCTCAAAACATGCATCAATAATGTATCTTATATTATCATTCTTTTTTAATTTTAATATATATCCAAAAGATAAAAATTCTATTTCTATACCTTTTTCATCACAGATTTCTTTTATTGTATCATTAAAAAAATTACTTGCCATATATTATTATCACCCAATCTGTATTATTGTATTTTTCTTCTAATTATATAACTTGGTTTCACATTTATTGGTAATTTAATTTTAACCTTTTGTCCTTCTCTACCAGGATTTACAAACTCAATTTCTTCATTTGTATCATAATCATACATATTATCAATTATATATGTATATGGTGTAATAGTCTCTGGTAACAATATTTCTAACTCATCACCTAATTGTAGCCTATTTTTGATTTCTAATGTACTAATTCTATTATCATCTGTACTAAGAACTACTGCTCCATGTTCCCACTCAATATTTTTTTGTGAACCAGAATAATCTTGTATATCTTGGTTATCTTTATCATTAAAATACATTTTAGTAAGGCCTCTTGTTTTAGTTTTTGATAATTCAGTAAAATATTTATTAAAATCCCAATTAGTAGGATTATTATAGTAATCATCAATAGCATGTCTATATGAATTTATAACAGTTGCTAAATAATATGTAGTTTTAAGTCTTCCCTCTATTTTTAAACTATCTACACCCATATTTATTATTTCTGGTAATTCCTCTAACAAACATAAATCCTTTGATGAGAAAATATATGTACCCTTTTCATCATATTCAACAGGCATTAATGCTCCTGGTTTATTATGTTCTTCAATATATAAGTTATATTCCCATCTACAACTTTGAGCACAATCACCTAAATTAGAACTTCTATTTGTTAAATAATTACTTAAATAACATCTTCCTGAATATCCAAAACATACAGCACCATGTATAAATATCTCTGTTTCAAAATCTGATGGTGTATTATCTATTATTTGTTTAACTTGTTCCTTATGTAACTCACGAGCAAGTATTACCCTGCTTGCACCATTCTTTCTCCAAAAATTCGCACTATGGCTACTTACAATATTAGCTTGTGTACTAATGTGTATTGGAATATTTGGTGCATATTCTTTTACAATTTCGACTACTCCACCATCTGCTACAATTATACCATCTGGTTGTAATTTAGCAAGTCTTTTACTCTCTGAAATTATTTGTTCATAATCTTCATCTCTTGCGTAAATATTCATTGCTACATATACCTTTTTATTAATACTATGTGCATATTTAATTGTTTCATCTAAATCATCTGACTCCATTTGTGCCCTTGTTCTAAGTGATAATTTTGATGTACCTGCATATACTGCGTCTGCACCATATAGAAAAGCTATTTTTGCTTTTTCAAAACTACCAGCTGGTGCTAATAACTCTACTTTTTTAATGTTTTCCATAATCCCTCCTATTATTTATTTAGAAATTCTTCTAATATTTCTTTACTTATTGAATTTGCATCTAGTTTATATATTTTCTCTAATTCATCAACATTTCCATGTTCAATAAATTTATCTGGATATCCAAATTGAAGTAACTGTACATCATTAATCTTATGCTTATTTATAATATTTAAAACTTCATAAGATAACCCACCTATTATAACACCATCTTCTATTGTTACAACCCTTTTAGTTTTATTAATTGAAGATATAATTAGCTCTTCATCTATAGGTTTTAAAAACCTAACATTAATTATATCTAATGTAATATTATGTGTTTTTAGCAAATTACTTACTTCTATTGCTCTTGATACCATTTTACCAATTGCAATTATTGTAATATCTTGACCTTGATTAATTAACTCACCTTTTCCATATTGCAGTACATCATGATTTCTAAATTCTAAACTACTTTGACAACCTCTTGGATATCTAATTAACACAGGTTTATTTAAATTTATGCTAAATTCCAACATTTGCTCCAACTCTATAAAATCTTTTGGTGATAATATAGTAAGGTTTGGTATAATATTAGAAAATGCTAAATCAAATAACCCTTGATGTGTTTCACCATCATTTCCAACTAATCCTGCTCTATCTACACATATTGTAACAGGTAAATTTTGAATACATATATCATGTATTAACTGGTCATATCCTCTTTGTAGAAAAGATGAATATATTGTAACTACTGGTTTAAGTCCTTGTGAGGCCATCCCTGCAGCTAACCCTAATGCGTGTTGCTCAGCAATTCCAACATCAAAAAATCTATTCGGATATGTTTTAGAAAATTCTTCAAGTCCTGTTCCTTGACACATTGCAGCAGTTATTGCTACTATTTTATCATTCTTTTTTGCTAAACTAACTAATTTGTCTCCAAATACACTTGAATAATCTTTTTTTGATTTAGATATCTTTTCACCTGTTGTAATATTAAATGGTGATATACTATGAAATTTATCAGGATTATTCTCAGCTATTCTATATCCTTTACCCTTTTTAGTTATAACATGGATAAGAACTGGTCCTGTTAAATTCTTGCTATCTTTTAATATGTTTTCTAGTTTTTCAATATCATGACCATCAACAGGTCCTAAATATGTAAATCCAATATCTTCAAAAAACATATTTGATATAAATAATTGTTTAAAGGTATTTTTAATTTTTCTTATACTTAATGCTATTTTAGGTCCTATTTTTGGAATTTTCTTAATAGCTCTTTTTATTCTTTTATTTGAATTAGTATACAACTTTTTTGTTCTAAGTGATGTTAATAAATCTGTTATACCACCAACATTTTTTGATATACTCATTTGATTATCATTTAATATTACCGTAATATCTGTATTACTATGACCTGCGTTATCTAAGGCTTCTAAGGCCATTCCTCCTGTTATTGCTCCATCACCTAACACAACTACGACTTTGCTATTTTTATTTAAAATTTGGTGCGTTCTGGCCATTCCAAGACCAACCGAAATTGATGTACTGCTATGACCTGTGTTAAAAGTATCAAATTCCGATTCATTTGTTTTAGGAAACCCAGATAGCCCATTTAATTTCCTTAGAGTAGAAAATTCTTTTTTTCTACCTGTTAATATTTTATGTACATATGTTTGATGCCCCACATCCCAAACAATTTTATCTTGTGGTGTATTAAAAATAGAGTGTAAAGCAATAGTTAATTCCACTACACCTAAATTTGATGCTAGATGCCCACCTGTTTTTGATACTGTATGTAATATAAATTGTCTAATTTCATTAGATAATTGTTTTTTTTCTTTTAAATTTAGTTTTCTTAAATCGTCAACATTGTTTATATTGTCTAATATTTTCTTCATAATTCCTCCTGATTTTTCAGACAATTGGGGACGGAGGCAATTTGTCTGATTTGCTTTAAATATTATATCATATTATTTACCTTTAAGCGAGAAAAAGAAAAAAAATAAGTAAAAATTAATTTACTTATTTAGTCATTATCTGGCAAGCTTATTTGAAAAAGCATTTCAGATATTTCAGCTTTATTATCATATCCTGTTGCAATATCTGCAACTGATACAACACCAACTAATCTATTATCATCTTCAACTATTGGAATTCTTCGTATTTTATGTTTAGCCATTTTTTTAGATATATTATATATATCTTCATTTGGAGAAGCGGTAGTTACTCTTTTAGTCATAATTTCACTAACCTTTGCATTTCCTCTATTTTTAGCAACATTTCTAATTACAATATCTCTATCAGTTATAATACCTAAAAGCTTTTTGTCTTCATCACATACTGGTACAATACCAACATCACTATTTTCCATTATTTCAGCAACCTCACTAATTGTTGCATCAGGCATAACAAATTCTATTTTTTTTGTCATTAAATCTCTAACTTTTAACATACTTTCCCTCCCTTTAACTATATTATTGACAAATATTAGATACATATTCATTTTTTATATTCATATTTTCAAATTGAATGAATATATATTATATTAAACAAAATATTTTGAAAGGATGTTTATTATGTATATTAATTCATCAGATGTTACTAAATGTAAAAATAGTTTTTTATTTTTTATGCGGGCAAATATTGTTTTTAACAAGGTTTTTGAAAAAATAATAAATGAGAAGTTTAATGATGATTTTTTTGATATATTATTTAGTATTAATATTTCTCATTCGTTAAATGATTATTTAGAAAAGACTAATCAAATAACATATAACTGTGTTCAATCAAAACAATATTATATTAATGATGATTTTATTGTTTTTGCAGCATATGACGGAGAAGCAACATATTTAGTAATATTAATTAAGGGCATACAAAAAGACTACAAATCGTAGTCTTTTTGTTATATATACTATAAATTATATACATGTATTATTTCTCATCTTTTAAAGCTGCTTGTGCTGCTGCAAGTCTTGCAATAGGAACTCTAAATGGAGAACAAGATACATAAGTTAAACCAATTTTATGACAGAATTCTACTGATGAAGGATCTCCACCATGTTCACCACAAATACCTAGTTTAATATCTGGTCTTGTTTGTCTTCCTAATTTAGCTGACATTTCAACTAATTTACCAACACCTGTTTGATCTAATTTAGCAAATGGATCTGATTCGTAAATTTTAGCATCATAATATGCTCCTAAGAATTTACCTGCATCATCTCTTGAGAAACCAAATGTCATTTGTGTTAAATCATTTGTACCAAATGAGAAGAACTCTGCTTCTTTAGCAATTTCATCAGCTGTTAATGCAGCTCTTGGTATTTCAATCATTGTACCAACTTTATATTTTAATTCTACACCAGAATCTGCAATAACTTTATCAGCTGTTTCACAAACAGTTTTCTTAACATATTGTAATTCTTTAATTTCTCCAACTAATGGAATCATAATTTCAGGAACTACATGATAATCTGGATGTGCTTTATTTACATTTATAGCTGCTTTAATTACTGCTCTTGTTTGCATTGCTGCAATTTCAGGATATGTAACAGCTAATCTACATCCTCTATGTCCCATCATTGGGTTAAATTCATGTAATGAAGAAATTATATTTTTAATTTGTTCAACAGATTTTCCTTGAGTATTTGCTAATAACTCAATATCTTTTTCTTCAGTTGGAACAAATTCATGTAGAGGTGGATCTAAGAATCTTATAGTTACTGGATATCCTTCCATAGCTGTATATAATTCTTCAAAATCACCTTGTTGCATTGGTTCAATTTTAGCTAAAGCTGTTTCTCTTTGCTCAACTGTATCTGAACAAATCATTTCACGAATAGCTGCAATTCTATCTTCTTGGAAGAACATATGCTCAGTACGGCAAAGTCCTATACCTTCTGCACCTAATTCTTTTGCTTTTTTAGCATCTGTTGGAGTATCTGCATTTGTTCTAACTTGTAGTTTTCTATATTTATCAGCCCATTGCATTATTTTTTCAAATTCACCAGTAATTGCTGCATCTACTTTTGGAAGTAAACCATCATAAATTTTACCTGTTGAACCATCTATTGATATTTCATCACCTTCGTGGAATGTTTTACCTGCAAGAACGAATTTTTTGTTTTCTTCATCCATAGCAATTTCAGAACATCCAGATACACAACATGTACCCATACCACGAGCAACAACTGCTGCATGTGATGTCATACCACCACGAACTGTTAATATACCTTGTGCTGCTTTCATTCCTTCAATATCTTCTGGAGATGTTTCTAATCTTACAAGGACTACTTTTTCTCCTTTACTTGCCCACTCTTTTGCATCTTCTGCAGTAAATACTACTTTACCTGCTGCTGCACCTGGTGAAGCAGCTAGTGCTTTTCCAATTGGCTCAACTGTTTTTAATGCTTCTGGAGCAAATTGTGGATGTAATAATGTATCTAAGTTTCTTGGATCAATCATTAATACAGCTTCTTTATCTGATATCATACCTTCTTCAACTAAATCACAAGCTATTTTTAAAGCTGCTTGTGCAGTTCTTTTACCATTACGAGTTTGTAACATATATAATTTTCCTTCTTGAATAGTAAATTCCATATCTTGCATATCTCTATAATGATTTTCTAATATACCACAAACTTTTACGAATTCATCATAAACAGCTGGCATAACTTCTTTTAATTGATCAATTTTTTGTGGAGTTCTAACACCTGCAACAACGTCTTCACCTTGTGCATTCATTAAAAATTCTCCCATTAATTTTCTTTCACCTGTTCCTGGATCTCTAGTAAATGCAACACCAGTTCCTGATGTTTCACCCATATTACCAAATGCCATCATTTGAACATTAACAGCAGTTCCCCAAGAATAAGGTATATCATTATCTCTTCTGTAAACATTAGCACGTGGATTGTTCCATGATCTAAATACAGCTTTGATAGCTCCCATTAATTGTTCTTTTGGATCAGTTGGAAATTCACTTCCAACTTTTTCTTTATACTCAGCTTTAAATTGATTAGCTAATTCTTTTAAATCATCAGCTGTTAAATCAACATCTTGAGTAATACCTTTTTCTTCTTTCATTTTATCTATAAGTTGTTCGAAGAATTTTTTACCAACTTCCATAACAACATCTGAATACATTTGTATAAATCTTCTGTAACAATCCCAAGCCCAACGTGGGTTTCCAGATTTGTTAGCTATAACTTCAACAACTGTTTCATTTAAACCTAAGTTTAATATTGTATCCATCATACCTGGCATAGATGCTCTAGCACCTGATCTAACAGATACTAATAATGGATTCTCATGATCACCGAATTTTTTACCAGTGATTTCTTCCATTTTAGTAATGTACTCCATTATTTCTGCTTGGATATCATCATTAATTCTTTCTCCATCTTCATAATATTTTGTACAAGCTTCTGTAGTAATTGTAAACCCTTGTGGAACTGGTAATCCTAAACTTGTCATTTCTGCAAGGTTAGCACCTTTTCCTCCAAGAAGGTTTTTCATACTAGCATTACCTTCTTTAAATAAGTAAACATATTTTGTACTCATAATATACCTCCTCTATTATATTTTTAGACAAAATGTATTATATCATATTTTTATTAAAAAACAATAACCAATTAACAAAAATATGTATTTTTTTATATTTTATCCAATACACATTAATTAACAAGCATTAATTATGAATTTAATGCTTCTAAGTTTCCATCAATATCCTCCCACAGATATATTGAAACGGGATTATAGTCTATTTGTAGTTTTTAACATTCAGATTTATCAAGCATTTTTTGTATATTTGTATCTCATGATATTCCTTACTTAATTAACCCATTCTTATATTAAAATTTATTACTGGTAATATAGCAAATGCTAATACATTAATAATTGCTGTAATTATTAGAAATATAATCATTTTTTTAATCTTTTTCTTTTTTAATTGTATGTCTTTTTCAGATAAAGCACGTATGCAAATAATTATTGAAATAACTATTAACACTATTGAAAGCGGTATACAAATTGTTTGTATCATTCCTACTGTTCTTAAATTTACAATATCTTCACTAACAAGTGATATACCATCAGTTGGGTTTTGAGGCATTTCCTGTGGTAACATTTCATCCATAATATTCATCCTTCCCTATATTTCAATTCTTTTAGAAATATATTCTTCTAATTCATCAATTTTAATTCTAATCTGCTCCATTGAATCTCTATCTCTAACAGTTACACAGTTATCAGTTTCTGTTTCAAAATCAACAGTAATGCAATATGGTGTTCCAATTTCATCTTGTCTTCTATATCTTTTACCAATACTACCGGCTTCATCATAATCTAAATTAAATTTAGTTGATAATTTATCAAATATTTCAGTTGATTTTTCACTTAACTTTTTAGATAATGGTAAAATACATGCTTTAAATGGTGCAAGAGCTGGATGTAATCTAAGTACAGTTCTTGTATCCCCTTCTGCTATTTCTTCTTCATCATATGCATCACATAATGTAACTAAGAATATTCTATCAACACCAACAGCTGGCTCAACACAATAAGGAATATACCTTTCATTAGTTTCAGGGTCTAAATATGTTAAATCTTCTTTTGATGCTTCCATATGCCTTTTTAAATCATAATCAGTTCTATCTGCAATACCCCAAAGTTCACCCCAACCAAATGGGAATAAGTATTCAATATCTGTTGTACCTTTACTATAAAAAGATAATTCTTCTTTTGAATGTTCTCTCATACGTAAATTTTCTTCTTTTATGCCTAATTTTAATAACCAATTTTTGCAGAAATCTTTCCAATATTCATACCACTCTATGTCTGTTCCTGGTTTGCAGAAAAACTCTAATTCCATTTGTTCAAATTCACGTGTTCTAAATATAAAATTACCTGGTGTAATTTCATTTCTAAAAGAACGACCCATTTGTCCGATACCCATTGGCATTTTCTTTCTTGTTGTTCTTTGTACATTTTTAAAATTAACAAACATACCTTGTGCAGTTTCTGGTCTCAAATACACTTCTGATTTTGCATCTTCTGTAACACCCATAAATGTTTTAAACATTAAATTAAATTTACGAATATCTGTAAAATCCAATTTACCACAATTAGGACAAGTAATATTATTTTCCTTAATATACTCTACTAATTGCTCACTAGTCCAACCATCTAATCCAGAAATATCTTTACCATTGGCAAATCCCCATTCTTCAATTATCTTATCAGCTCTATGTCTTGTTTTACATGCTCTACAATCAATTAGTGGATCACTAAACCCACCTACGTGACCTGTAGTTACCCATACTTGTGGATTCATAATAATTGCTGCATCTATACCAACATTATACTTTGTTTCTTTTATGAATTTCTTCCACCAAATATCTTTGATATTCTTTTTAAGTTCTGCACCTAATGGGCCATAATCCCAAGTATTTGCAAGTCCTCCATAAATTTCTGATCCTGGATATACAAAACCTCTTGTTTTACATAATCCAACAATCTTTTCCATTGTCTTTTCCATAAAAAATACCCCCTTTTTTATTTTGGGATAAAAAAATACTTTCATCCCAATATTTAAAATATAGGGACGAAAGTATGACACTTCCGCGGTTCCACCCTAGTTGATAAGATTATTCTTACCCACTTTAAGTTTTAGTTTGCTCAAAAGTTCCTTCATTAATATATGATATTAGTTTACACCTAACACTAACTCTCTATAACCAATTTATTAATTACTATTCTTCATCATTGCAATATTATACTAATATATTAACACTAACTTTTATTTGTGTCAAGAAAATTATAATTAGATTAAGGCAATCGCATAAAAAAATATTAACAATACTGACTAGGTATAATTTCAAATATTAGTCTCTCAATATTCGAAAAATCAAGTATATATCTAGTCATTTTTTTCTTTAATGTAACATTTTCACCAAACGATTTATCTAATCTTGCTAAATTAAAAACAATTTTCCTTATTATTGACAAATTCTCAATAGAATTTCCTACTTTGCTTGTACTATGGTCTTCATCTAAAATTACATCTAATCTCCAATGCAAACTTGTCTCTATTTTCCAATGACTTCTTGTAGCTTCTTCAAATGTTTGCAAATCTATCTTTTTACTAATTATATAATAATAATTTTCTTGTGTTTTTTTACCTTTTTCTTCTTTGAATATTTTTACCATTCCTATTGCTTTTACACTTTTCCATTTCTTCTTATCTCTTATTATTTTTACTTCATAAGATAAATAGTATTCTCTATATTCAATTCTTCCATGTTCCTTTTCTGGATATGTTTTGTAATATGCTATATCTAAATTTTCCTCTTTATTTAATGTATGTGTCAAGTAAATGTAGGCAATTTTTTTTGTTTTTTTTTACAATCTAATATTTATTTTTAAGCATGCTTCTCAAATGTAGCTTAAT
>CAZFOR010000006.1:0-7173 GCA_964520895.1 uncultured Eubacteriales bacterium
TTTTCTTGCGAATAAGTGGCTTATTCTTTGTATCATAATCGGACAAGTTTGGTCAATAAAATTAATTACTAATTTTGATTTAGATATATGTGTTAGTAGAAATATCGTTATTAAGATGTAAATAACAATTAATATTCTTGTCTTTCTATATAGTATATTATTCCATATGTTTTTTACATAATAGTATATTATTAAAAATATACTTGTTATTATATATCTTGTTTTACCTGAAACAAATAACATATATATTGATAAATAATATATTAAAACCTCATACCACCTAAAAGGAAATACGGTTATATATGATAATGGTAATTTAGAAAAATAGTCTGCAATAACTATTAATAAATTTATAATTATAGTATTTAAGAAAACTATAATATTTGAAATAGCAGGAATATCTGGTATTATTGAAAATATTGTACCTAGAAATAGGCATATGTTTGAAATAGGAACACAAATGATATTTGAAAAAACTGATAAAAGATTTATCTTATTAAAAAATATTGATATTATTGGAATTAAAACAATTTGTACAGTAATTGTGATACTAAATATGTTTATTATTTTTCTATATTTAGTTTTATTCTTTTTATTTAAATTATATTGTAGTTTATAGTTAATACTTTTAGAAAATAACATAATACCAAATACTGCACTAAATGATAAAATCAAACTTGTATTAAATATATTAAACGGATTATATATTAATAACATTAACAGTATAATTAAAACTATGGTAAGTTTGTTAATCTTTTTATTAATACTACTATTTTTTAATATACACACACATGAAATTATATACATAATACCAGCTCTAATTATTGATACTCTAAAACCAGTTAATATTAAATAAAATATAACAAAAAAAATTAATATAATATTCTTTAACTTAAATTTAATATTTAGCTTATATAACAAATAACTTATAACTGTAATCATAAAAGCTAAATGCGTTCCAGATACTGATAATATATGTGATAAACTAGAATTCGAAAAGATTTGTTTTGTTTGATTTGTTAAATACTTATTATCACCAAGTAACAAGCTAATTAATATACTACTACATCTTTCATCATATTTGTTTAATATCTTATTTGTAACCTTTTCCTTATACTTATTTATACTGCCTAAAAATCCACTATCTTGTTTATGTATTGATATTTCATTAGTTAAATAACCTGTTGCATATATACCTTTTGAAAACAGATATCTTTTATTATTAAACCCTCCCGGGTTTCTACTACCAACTGGTAGTTCTAACTCCATATTTAGTGCTAATATATCACCATAATTATATTGTTTTTTTGTATATAAATGTATTAACATATTTACTTTCATATTATCTATATCTTTTATTCTAAATGTATACATATGTAAATAATCTGTTTGTTTATTATATTCTAGTATTTCTCCAATATATATTGCTTGTTTATTATTAGCAAAGTTATTTAAACTGTTTTCAAATGTATTATTTCTGTATTTAACATATATAAAAGATAAAATAGTAATTAATGAATATATTAATATTTTTTTATTTACCATATTATTCCTAGATTTTAATAAAAAATACATATTAATACAAATTATGCAAAACAAAAAAAATATGTTTAGTATTTTATTACTAAAACATATCTCATATATTATTATAATTAAATAGGTTATGAGCACATAAATTGTTTTCTTCAAATATCCTCCTAATTATCTTATATAACTCTTTTTGCAAATAAATAGTTTGTATTATAATAACCTGAGTTTACAGTATCTATTACAACACCTCTTTTAGTATTTGCTGCATGAACAAAATTACCATTTTCTAAATAAATACCAACATGCGCAACTGTTTTACCACCATAATTTCCAAAGAAAATCAAATCACCTTTTTGTAAATCAGATTTTTCAACATATTCACCTGTTTTAGATTGAGAACCTGCACCTCTTGGTAATCCACTTACAGAGCTTTTGTATATATAATATACTAACCCTGAACAGTCAAACCCACTAGGTGATGCTCCACCATATACATATTTATATCCAACATATCCTCTTGCTTTTTCTGCTAAACTTGCTGCAAGTGTTAAAGATGAATCTGATCTAACATAATCACCTCTTGATGTTGTAGTAGATTTATCAACAGCATATTGTGAACTTATATATCCATAATCATTGTTAAACTTAATTTTATACCAACCATTTTCTTCACCAACAACAGTTGCTGCATTACCATAATTTAATTTTCCAAGTACACCTGAACTAGTTGATGCACTCTTTCTTACATTTAAAACAGATGCATTTATTAAAACTGTTTTTTCACTTGTAGTTTGGTCTGGTTTAGTATTTGTAGTATCAGTTTGATTATTATCTGAAACAGATGTTAGATATTTGTTATTAACCCAACCTGTAATACTATCTGTTTTAATATTGTCCCACTCACCATTTGTTTCGACAATTTCAACTTTTGTATTTTTATTTATTGTACCTATTTTAGATGAAGATGTACTATTACTTTTTCTTACATTTAAAATATCAGTGTTTACCACTTTATATGTCTTTTGTGTATTTGTATTTTGGTTTTCATTAGTGTTGTTTTCTTCTGTTATATTAACATATCCTTTTGATACCCATCCTGTTATACCATCTTTTGAAATTTTAACCCAATTATCTTTTTCTTCTAAAACATCATACTTTTGATTTTTAGTAACTCTTGCTAATATTTTAGATGATGTACTTGCATCTTGCCTTACATTTAACACACTAGTAGTTATTATTGCCTCTTTTGCAAATACTGAGCTTAATAATATAACATACATAGATATTATCATACACATTAATATTTTTGTATTTTTCAACATATTTTACCTCCATTTATTAGTACATTGCTATTATATTTAATATTTCTTAAAATGTCACTACTCAAATTATTCCAATTTTGCTAAATATTTACTAAAAATACTTTTTTATGTTCTTTTTTCGACATAATACTAAATCTTATTTCTAAATACTAAATTAGAAGTGCATATACAATACCTAAAACTGCACCTACAAAAACTTCAAAAGGAGTATGTCCTAAAAGTTCTATTAATTTTCCTTGTACTTCAATATCACTCATATTCTTAGAATTAATTATTTGATTTAAAATTCTGGCTTGTTTACCTGCTGCTCTTCTTATTCCACTTGCATCATACATTGTAACTAATGCAAATATTAATGATAATGCAAATATTGGTGACCCAAACCCTTCTGATTTTCCAATTAATGTAGTTAGTGATGTAACTACTGCTGAATGTGAACTTGGCATTCCACCTGCACCTAATAATCTTTTTAAATCAACCTTTTTTGTTTTAATTAAATTGAATAAAAACTTCCATAATTGTATAAAAACCCATATAGAAACAGGTACAAAAATGTACTTACTTGTTATAAAGTCATTAAATGTCATCTTTTTCTCCTTAATTTAAATATATATTATACTTTATGCTTCAAACTCTTCTTCTAAAACTGTGTTATCAGAATTTTCAACTAAAAGTGTTATACTTTTTTGTGCTTCATCAAGTTTTTTATTACAGATATTTGATAGTTCAACACCTTTTTTAAATTTTTCCATTGATTCATCTAGTGATAATTCTCCACCTTCAAGCTCTTTTATAATTACCTCTAAATCAGTAATTGCTTGTTCAAAATTCTCTTCATTATTTTCTTTCATACCATTTCTCCTTAATCTAAGATTTGTGCATTTCTACTGCCATCTTTAAATATAATTTTTATTTTATCATCTTTTTTTATTTTATCAGATGAACGCACAATATTATTTTTTTCATCTTGTACCATTGTATATCCTCTTTCTAATGTTTTAAGAGGACTTATTGAATCTAATGTAGAAACTAATTTTATGTATCTATTTTTTTCTACATTATACTTATTTGTCATTAAATGTTCAAGTTTTTTTACATCATTATCTAATATTTGATAACTATTTTGTAATAGACTAACTGGATTTGTAAATACATTTGATTTAATACATTTATCATATCTGTTTCTAATATTCTCTAATTTTCTATTTAATGATATTTTTAAACTATTTCTATAATTTTGTAGTTTCCATTTAGCCTCATTTATATCTAATACTGCAATTTCAGCAGCAGCAGATGGTGTTGGTGCTCTTAAATCTGATACAAAATCTGAAATAGTAAAATCAGTTTCATGACCAACAGCCGAAATTATTGGTATTTTTGATTCAAATATTTGTCTTGCAACAACTTCTTCATTAAATGGCCATAAGTCTTCTAAACTACCTCCACCTCTTGCAATTATTATTACATCAACATTATTTAACTGATTAAATTTTTTAATAGCATCTGCAATTTTATCACCTGCACCAGCTCCCTGTACAGCAGATGGAATAATTTTAAGATGTACATTTGGATTTCTTCTAGTTGATACATTAATTATATCTTTTATTACAGACCCTGTTTTAGATGTTATAACACCTATATTATTTGAATATAGTGGTATTTTCTTTTTATGTTTTACATCAAATAACCCTTCATGTTCTAATTTATTTTTTAGTTCTTCATATGAAGCATATAATGCTCCCATACCATCTAACATCATATCTTTACAATATATCTGATAAGCTCCATCTCTTTCAAATACTGATACTGTTCCAAATATTACAACACTCATACCATCTTTTGGAACAAATTTTAGATTTCCAGTATATGTTTTAAACATAATACCTTTAATTAATGAATTCTCATCTTTTAAAGTAAAATACATATGACCTGTATAATGGTTTTTAAAATTAGATAATTCACCTTTAACTAACACATTTTGAAGTGCTTCATCACAGGTGAATTTGTCTTTTATATATTTATTTAATGCAGTTACTGTCATTGGATTTGGTTGCATCTTATACCTCTTTATTTTCTTCTAAAACTTTTGCTAAAATACCATTTACAAATGATTTATCATTTAACTCTCCATATAGTTCAATAAATTCAAGCGCCTCATTTATAGCAACTTTTGGTGGTATTTCACCTTTTAAATAAACAAGCTCAAATATAGCTATTTTCAAAATAGCTATATTTAATTTTGATATTCTAGTTAAATTCCAATTATCTTTTAAATTTTTTGTTATATTTAATTCAATATCTTTAACATTTTCATTTATACCATTAGTTACTTTTAAAACATAATCCTTTGCATCTTTATCAATACCTTCATTTTCCTCTAATGTTCTATTTAATATTTCATCAAAACTATCTTTTTGAAATTCATTTTGATAAATTATCTTTAATGCTAAATCTCTTGCTTCTTTTCTACTCATCATTTACTCCTTAATATCTTAAAATTTGTCTATAAATTGTTTTATTTTTTCTTTAATATCACCTTTATTTTTTTCAATTGTATTTCCTACTACCATACCTAAAAATATCAAAAAAGCAAGTGTTACTAATTTCATTAATCCAAACAAATATATTAATAATCCAACTATACCACCAATTATTATACCTTTGTTGTTTGAAATAATTTCGAATATTTTATTATCTTTCATAAATTATTCCTCCTTTGCCTTTTTTATATCTTTTACTTTAACATTTACCTTTAATACAGTTGCACTTGTTTGTCTTTCAATTCTTTCTTTTACTTTTCCTTGTAGTTCTGTTACTAATTCAGTAATATTAATTTCTGGTAATACTGTTACACAAACATTTACAACAATTCCTTCTTTTTTAGATTGCATTTTTGCTACTATATCACTTACTGCAACATAATTTGAAATTGTTATTTTTGCAATATTTTCAATTGTTTCTGGCATTATTTCAACTGTTCCATTTTCTCCTTCTATTTTAATAGGGTCTTTAACTGTATCTGAACAGAAAAATGAACCTAAAACTACTTTTAATGATAATAGTAAACTTACTATAGCAATACCTAAAAATACTGTTTTATTTGGTTCTTGATTTATTATAAAATCTCCAACAAACATTACAAATGCTGAATCAAAGTAATTAAAATATACTCCAATATATATTGCTGATATTACTAACATAACTACTGAAAAAATAGCTAATGCTATTTTATCTAATACTTTCATAACCTTTCCTCCTTTGAATAGATTATTGCTCTACAACCTCTTCTGGTAACTCTAATACACCTTTTTCTACTTTAACACCTTGTACATGTATATTTACTTTAACTACTGATAATCCTGTCATATCCTCAACAGCTTGTTTTACTTTATTTTGTATTTCCCATGCAACATCTGGTATTCTTACACCATATTCAACTATAATGTATATTTCAATTGAAGTTTCTTTTTCTCCTACATCTACTTTAATACCTTTTGAGAAATTCTTTTTACCTAGTATTTCTGATATTCCTCCAACTAGTCCTCCACTCATACCTGCTACACCTTTAACTTCTGATGCTGCAATACCAGCTATTACTGATACTACTTCATCTGAAATATTAATGCCATTTACCTGTGTTTCATTTACTTGCTCACTTACAATTAACTCATTTCCTTGATTCTCATCCATTTTAATATCTCCTTTCAATTTAAAATTTTATAACATAATCTCTTCAAAATAATTTTACCATTTGTTCTTGTGTTAACCATACTGTTTCATCTTTCATATTTACTTACAGTTTTACACTTTGATTTTCAAAAATAATAATTTCATTTTTATTTTCTATACTTTTATCCTGCTTTTATAACCTAATTAATTTTACTTCCACCCCATTCAACAACTGTATATCCTGTTCTTTGTGGTGTTATTAACTCTTGCTCATTAACTTGTATTTCTTTTTCTAGTGGTTTAAATAACATTAATACTCGTATTAGACTATCTGGTTTTGGCTCTATTTCTAATGGCATGTATTCATTTATTTTTTCTATACTTTCAAATCTTATATAATTATATTTGTTATTTTCCATTTGCGGTAACCAATATATTATAAACTCATTTGCTTCTCTTTCATTTAATCCTAATATCTCTAACTTTTCTTCTAAAAATGATATTGTATCTTGTCCTTTTACTACAAACCCTTCATTCATATCTTGGCTAGTATTATAGTTTTTGCCTTCCCAATATAGAGCATATAGGCTTCTTCCTGTTTTCTTATCTATTAAATCTCCATTTGGTTTTGCCTCTACTTCCCATGATGTTT